>JARIDA010000099.1 GCA_029257065.1 Tissierellaceae bacterium
GTAGTAAGTAGCTAAGGCAAGTTATATAAAGATTAAATAGTATTTGATTAGAAAAGTCATGGGATTTATAACTAGTTTTATTTTGAAAAATGAAAATATAGGAACTATTCTATGTAAATCACAATAAAGTTATAGACAAAATATTGCCTTTGTTTTAGTTTAAACATTAAATCCATGAAAACTTCAAATATGGTTTTCGTGGATTTTTATTTTAATTAGTAATTAAAATAAAATAGTATCATTAAATAATGATCTATCTTATCTATAAATCAATATCAACAGTCCTAACTAAAAATAGGATCAAATTAAGACAATAAAAAAGAAAGTTAACCGTATGTATTATTAGGGGGTGCCTTATGTTTAGTAATTTTAGCAATTTTGGTAATTTTGGTAATTGGAACGATATGTATAAAAATCAACAAAACATGATGAGTTTTTGGAATAATTTTTCAGAAAATTCAAATCAGGATAAGGGTTTTAATTGGATGAATTTTCCGAATTTTTCAAATCTACCGAATTTTCAAGAGTATGCTCCACAAATGGAAAAATGGCAAGAGATGATGAAAAATTATGATCCTTTAAAGGCTGGAGAGATGATGTCAAAAACATCAAGAGATGTTTTTGAAAAAATGATGGATTCAAATTCATTTTATTTAGGACTTTATAATTTTTGGGAAAATATGAGTAAGGAATTTATAGATCCGCAAAGTGCTGAATTTAAAAAAGAAGTAGAAAGAATAATGGATAATTATGACAATATGATTATGGAACAATTTATTCCTTTAATGCCTGAAGAATTACAAGGATTATTTATGAATCCATATAATTATATTAAAAATATAACTGGTTCTTATGGTCAGTTTATGGGTCCATGGGGAGATATATCAAAGAGTATGGCTGACGCTTATGCAGAAGCTATGTTAAAAGATCCATCCAAGCTCTCAGATGTATTAAGTTTATGGAAAGAAGGTTACGATAAGACTTTTGGAGCTTTAATGAAATCACCTGCATTTGGAATTTCTAGAGATGATATAGAACAAAATAGTAAAATGGTAGATTCCTTAATCAACTTTTTAGTTACATCCTCTGAGTTCTTCACTAATGTAAGTGGTGTAGTTAATGATAATAGTAAGAAAGCTTTTGAAACATATTTCGAACTATTAAAAGAAGGAACGGAACCAAAAACTTTTAATGAATTTTATGAATTCTGGTCATCCAAAGTTGAAGAAGCATTAGATGAATATTTCTATACTGATGAGTTTACAAAACTGATTTCAGTAACTGTAGATTCAATTATGGAATTTAAAATAGAATCAGATAAAGCTATTGAGAAGCTTTTAGAAAATCTCCCAATAGTTACAAATTCAGAAATAGATAATGTTTACAAAAATGTATATCTTCTTAAAAAAGAAGTAAGAGCTCTTAAAGATGAGATAGAAGAACTTAAAGAAACAGTAAATGTTAAAGAAGAAAAAACGAAAACAAAAAATAAAAAATAATATAAATGAAAAGCTTTAGCCTAATAGAAGGAGGATTTGTTATGAAAGATACAAATTTTAATAATTTTTTCGATTTTGAAAAATCATTTTCTGAAATGATGGAAACCCAAGAAAAGTTGTTTGATAGTATGAATACAATGATTGAGGTGGATGATGATGGAGCAAATCTTACACCAAGAGAACTTATATACACAGACGATAAACTAAAATTATATCGCTATAAAAGTCAGGCAGACTATGTTTCAAAAATACCTACTCTTATAGTTTATGCACTTGTTAATACTCCATCCATGATGGATATAAGTCAAGATAGAAGTTTTATAAAGAAATTATTAGAAGAAGGAATGGATGTATATCTAATAGAGTGGGGATTCCCTACAGCTGATGATAAATATATTACTCTTGAAGATTATATAGATGGATATATAAACAGATCAGTAGATCATATATTGAAATCAACAAAATCAGAAAAATTAAACTTATTAGGTGTTTGTCAAGGTGGAACTTTCTCTACTATATATACAGCATTATACCCAGAGAAAGTTAAAAATCTAATAACATTAGTTACTCCATTTGATTTTTCATCAGATGATGGATTATTATTTAAATGGGGTAAACACTTAAATGCTGACAATATTGTGGATGCTTTTGGAATTGTTCCAGGAGACTTTATGAATGCAGGTTTCTTGACACTTAGTCCACTTTCTTTAATGGTAAATAAATATATGAATTTAATAGATGACTTAGATGAAAAAGACACTATATCAAACTTTATGACTATGGAGCGTTGGATTTTTGATAGTCCAGGTCAAGTAGGAGAAGCTTTTAGACACTTTATTAATGATCTTTTCCGTGATAATAAACTTATTAAGGGAACTATGAAAATAGGAGATAGAACAGTAGATCTTAAAAAGATTACCCATCCTATTCTTAATATTTATGCAGAAAGAGACAACCAAGTTCCAAATGATGCATCTAAGCCAATAGAGAAGTATGTTGAAAGTAAAGATGTTACTACAATGGGATTCCCAACTGGACATATAGGTATATTTGTTAGTGGAAGATCTCAAAGAGAAGTTGCACCTACAATAAGTGATTGGGCTAAAAAACGTTCAAGATAGAAATTATAAAGGGTGATTAATATGAAGATGAAAACAATAAAAGATATAAATGTAGGAGACAGTGAATCATTTACTAAGACTGTTACAGAGACTGACGTATATAATTTTGCAGGAGTTTCTGGTGATTACAATCCAGCACATGTAAATGAGAGCTATGCTAAAGAAACTATGTTTAAAGGTAGAATAGCACATGGAATGTTAAGTGCAGGTTTTATTTCAACAGTATTAGGAACACTTTTACCAGGACCAGGTTCAGTTTATATGGGGCAAGATTTAAAGTTTGTTAAACCAGTTTTTTTTAATGATACAATTACTGCAACATGTACGGTTACTGAAATAATAGAAGATAAAAAGAGAATAATCTTAGATACAATATGTACAAATCAAGATGGAGAAGAAGTGTTAACAGGTAGTGCAACAATCTTCTTACCAAATTAACAGGAAATAATATTATTTAAAAGATGCTTAGAGACTCTAAGCATCTTTTATTTTGTGTTATTTCAAAATAAAATTTAAAAGAATACATACCTTTACATGGCATAATATATATATTATAATTATGATAGGTATAATATATATATTAATATTATTAGAATATTCTAATAATTCTCTCGAAATTAATTTCTTGTAATTATTTTATATCATGCTAGAATATATTAACCAATTATATATTTTGAAAAGGAGGTAAAAAATGAAGAAGAGATTACCAATATTATTATTAGCACCAGGATTAATACTTCTCATAATGTTTCTAGTCTTACCATTAATTTCCATTATTTGGCCTACAATATTTGACGGTGGAATATCATTTAGCCGTTATATTGAATTTTTCAAAGATGATTATAATATTGCAATTTTCATAAGAACCCTTAAAATAGCAATGATTACATCACTTGTCTGTATGGTTTTTGGAATACCTGTAGCTTACTTTATATCTAGATGTGATAAAAAATGGAGAAGTTTACTTATGTCGTTGTCAATGTTTCCGATGTTAACAAATCCAGTTGTGCGAAGTTTTGCGTGGATTATAATACTAGGTAGAAATGGAGTGTTGAATACAGCACTTATGAATATTGGACTACTAAAAGAACCAATGCAACTTTTATATACGGAATTCTCTATTTTAATGGGTATGATATATTTATTTTTGCCAATTATGATAATAACCCTTGTAGGAGTGATGGAGAATATTGAAAGTGATATTATGGAAGCAGCAGAAACATTGGGAGCTAGTAGAATCAAAGCATTTTTCCAAGTAATACTACCACTTAGTATGCCAGGTGTTATTGTTGGAAGTGTATTAGTTTTTACAGGAGCATTGACAGCATATACTACACCACAACTTTTAGGTGGAAATAAAAACATGTTGTTATCTACTTTTATATATCAAAAAGCTATGACTTTAGCAGATTGGGATGGAGCAAGTGTTATTGCAGCAATCATGATAGTCACAACATTTGTAGTAATGAAAATATTAAATACTATATCTTCAAAATTAGATAGGAGGGAAGAATAAAATGCGTGATAATAAATTTTTAACAATATTTACTATATTGGTATTTGCATTTTTATTTATTCCATTGATAATAATTATTATTACTTCTTTTGGAAGTAATAGTACAATAGAATTTCCAATTTCTGGATTTACATTTAAATGGTATACAAATATATTTTCATCAGATACATTTGTATCCGGATTTATAGTAAGTTTTCAAATAGCTATATTTGCTACAATAATGGCATTAGCAGTTGGAATACCAGCAGCTTATGCCCTATCCAGATATAATATTCCGGGAAACACTATAATTAAAGAGTTTTTTCTTTCACCTACTATAGTACCAGGAGTTGTAGTTGGTTATTCTCTTTTTCAGTTTTTTGTAATATCATTAAATATTCCAATATATCAAGGACTATTATTGGGACATTTTTTAATAAGTGTTCCATATGTTATAAGAGTAGTAGGATCGAGTTTGGATCAATTTGATTTCTCAGTGGAAGAAGTTGCAATGACTTTAGGATGTAATAAATTTAGTGCATTTTTTAAAGTGGTAATACCCAATATTTCATCAGGAATATTTGCTTCATTTATTTTAGCTTTTATAAATTCATTTAATAATATTCCAGTATCAATGTTCCTATCAGGACCTGGAATAAAAACTATTCCAGCAACTCTTATGAATTATATAGAATATTACTATGACCCTACAGTATCAGCCATATCAGTAATACTTATGTTGGGAACTATTTTACTGATGTTTATAATAGAAAAAACTATGGGAATAACATCAATTTCGAATTAGGAGGATGTATATGTCATTTGTAGACTTAAAAGATATATGTGTTAGTTATGATGGTAAAACAAATGTACTTGAAAGTTTAAATCTAAGTGTTGAAAATGGTGAATTTGTTTCTTTACTAGGACCTAGTGGATGTGGGAAAAGTACTACTTTAAGAGTAATTGCTGGACTTATGGATTCAAATTCAGGAAAATTAATTGTAGATGGTGAAGATGTGACTAAAATACCTGTTCACAAGAGAAATTTTGGAATGGTATTTCAGAGCTATGCCCTATTTCCTCATCTTACAATATTTGAGAATGTGGCTTTTGGATTAAAATTAAGAAAAATGGATAAAGAAGTTATTGAAAAAAAAGTAACTGAAATACTTAATATTGTAGATTTAGTGGAATTAAGAGACAGATATCCAAAACAATTATCTGGAGGGCAAAGACAGAGAATTGCTCTAGCAAGAGCATTGGTTATAGAGCCAAAACTATTATTATTAGATGAACCTTTAAGTAATTTAGATGCTAAACTTCGTGTGAGTATGAGAACAGAAATAAAGAGAATACAAAAAGAATTGGGAATTACAACAATATTTGTTACTCATGACCAGGAGGAATGTTTTTCTATATCAGACAAAGTTGCAATTATGAATGCTGGAGTTATTGAACAATTCGATACTCCAGAAAATATTTATGTAAACCCGAGTACTGAATTTGTAGCTAGATTTACAGGATTTGAAAATTTTATTGAATTAGAAGAAAAAAATAATGGATTATATGAATCTAAGGACGGAAGTTTATTTAAAATTAATAATATTCCAGAAGGAGATAAGAGTTTGGGAACTATAAGACCATCTGATATTATTATTTTAGAGGAAGATATTAAGAATTCAAATACATTAAAAGGAAAAATTAAAATCAGAACATTTTTAGGAGAAAATTATCAATATCATGTGGAGACAGAATTAGGAGAATTTTATGTAAATTGGTCAAGTAATAAAATTTACAATCCTAAAGATCCTGTTACACTATATTTTCCAGAAAATAAAATGGTTTTAGTATAGAAATTCACATAAGGATAAACTAGAGAAAAGGAGAGATGAATTATGAAAAAAAATATATCAGTTGTAGTAATAGCAATACTATTAGCAAGTCTTTTAGTAGCTTGTGGTTCCAACGAAGATAAACCTGAAGAGCTTATAATTTCAACTTATGGATTAAGTGATGATAAAATTGAGGAAGAGGTTTTTAAACCTTTTGAAGAAGCAAATAATGTAAAAATTATCACTGAAACTGGTACAACATCTGAAAGATACACTAAATTTGAAAGTAATAAAAATTCAAATATAGATATAATTGAACTTTCACAATCTGCAGCTGCTAAAGGATATGAAAAAGGAATCTTTGAAAAAATAGATTATAGTAAAATACCAAGCGCTGCAAATTTAATTGACAGTGCATCAGGTATTACTTCAGAAGGATTTGGTCCTCCATACACTATAAATAGTATTGGCATTATATATGATGAAGAAGCTATAGGAATGGAAATTAATTCATGGGAAGATCTTTGGGATCCAAGTCTTGAAGGAAAAATATCAATACCAGAAATTACAACTACATTTGGACCTGCTATGGTGCATATAGCAAGTGAATATAAAGATGTGGATATAAAATCTGATAATGGAGAAGCAGCTTTTCAAGGATTAGAAGAGTTAAAAGATAATATTGTTAAGACCTATGCAAAATCATCAGATTTAGCTAATATGTTTACAAGTGGAGAGATTGCAGTGGCTGTAGTTGGAGATTTTGCTATTCCAATAATTAAAGGTGCTAATCCAGATCTTACATTTGTAGTTCCAGAATCAGGAACATATGCAAACTTTAATACTATGGAGATAAATGCAAATTCAAAAAATAAAGAGCTTGCATATAAGTATATAGACTGGAGAATAAGTGAAGAACTTCAATCAATTACTCCTAAGTCTTTTAATGAATCACCAATAAATAAAAAAGTTGTGCTTGATGAAGACACAGCAAAAAATTTGACTTATGGAAAAGTTGCAGAAAATGCAAAATCTATTGATTATTCCTTTGTAAATCCACTACTGGATGAATGGATTGATAAATGGAATAGAATATTAAATTATTAAATAAAAAGAAATATATAAAATCAGCAATTAATTTTGCTGATTTTATATGTTTAATATTAGGGAAGGGAGAAAATTAAATTGAAAACTCTAATTAAAAATGCTCATATTTTAACTATGAATGAAAATATGGATACATATGAAAATGGATATATGATTTTTGAAGATGATGAAATTATTGAAGTAGGAGTGGAATATGAATCGGGAAAAGTAATATTTGATGAAATTATAGATGCAGAAGGGGGAATCCTTCTCCCTGGTATGGTAAATACACATACACATATTGGTATGATACCCTTTAGATCACTTGGAGATGATTGTAAAGATAGACTTAGAAGATTTTTACTTCCACTTGAAAATAAATGTATGGATGGAGAGTTGGCATATAGTAGTGCTAAATATGCTATAGCAGAAATGCTATTAGGTGGAGTTACCACATTTCTAGATATGTATTATTTTGAAGAGGAGATTGCTAAGGCTTGTGATGAAATGGGAGTAAGAGCTATTTTAGGTGAAACAGTTATGGAAGCTGTGACTTGTAACTCTGAAACTCCCCATGGAGGAATAGAATACGGGGAAAGATTTATTCACAATTGGAAGGACCATCCTCTAATCACACCAATAATAGCTCCTCATGCTACAAATACTAATAGTGGTAAGGCATTGAAAAGGGTGAAGGAAATATCTGATAAATATAAAATTCCATTCACTCTTCATGTAAGTGAAATGGATTATGAGATGGATTATTTTAGAGATGAGTATAATATGACACCTATAGAATATTTAGATCATATTGGAGTGCTAGGTGAGAATATGATTGCTGCTCATTGTATCCTTCTGAATTCAAAAGATATAGAATTATTAAAAAGAAATGGAGTAAAAGTTGCTCACTGTATTGGATCAAATACAAAGGCGGCAAAGGGTGTAGCTCCAATAAAAGAAATGTTAGAGTTAGGAATACAGGTTGGACTTGGAACAGATGGACCAAGTAGTGGTAACACTTTAGATATATTTACACAGTTAAAACTTTTTGCTAATTTTCATAAAAATGAAAATCAGGATAGATCAATATTTCCAGCTAAAGAAATATTAAAATTAGCAACCATAGGGGGAGCAAAAGTATTACAAATGGATAATAGAATAGGTTCTTTAGAGATTGGGAAAAAGGCAGACTTTATAATAGTTGAAACTAAATCGGTTAATATGTTTCCCATATATGATCCATATTCAGCTTTAGTGTATTCTGCTAATGCTTCAAATGTTCATAGTGTTTATGTTAATGGAGTTGGACTGGTAAGAGATAAAAAACTTAAAGGGATAAAATTAGAAGAATTAAGAGAAGACTTGGATACTCAGATGAAGTATTTTAAAAAGATGGCCGTTAATTATTCTATAGATTAATTCTAGAGATTAAATTGATAAATAAAATAGAATTCACACTATAGGTCTTGTAATTTATATAAATGTAAAACTAGTCCTTTGCTTTAGTCTGTTTTAGTTATTGAAGTATAGAAAAATGGGTAACAATAAGCTAGTGGAATTTTATATATTAAAATATAATGGAGGTTTATAATATGCAAATATCATCACGTGAAAAAGAAAAATTATTAATAGTTGTTGCTGCAGATTTAGCTAGAAGGAGAAAAGACAGAGGTCTTAAATTAAATTATCCTGAAGCTATGGCACTAATAACATATGAGTTATTAGAAGGTGCAAGAGATGGTAAAACAGTAGCAGAATTAATGGGTTATGGAGCTACAATACTGAGTAGAGATGATGTTATGGAAGGGGTTCCAGAAATGATTGACGACATTCAAGTAGAAGCAACATTTAAAGATGGAACAAAGCTAGTAACAGTTCATGATCCTATAAGATAAGGATAATTGATTATAATAAGGGGTGTAATTTATGATGATTCCAGGAGAGTATATATTTAAAGAGGAAGAAATTCTTTGCAATGAAGATATGGAAAGTATAAGTATATATGTTATTAACAAGGGAGATAGGCCAATTCAAATAGGATCTCATTATCATTTTTATGAGGTGAATGATGCATTATCATTTGATCGTGAAGAGGCTTATGGTAAAAGATTAGACATTCCAGCTGGAGCAGCTGTAAGGTTTGAGCCTGGTGACGAAAAAGAAGTTCAACTTATTGACTATGCTGGAAAACGAGAAGTTTATGGTTTTCATAATAAGGTGGATGGGCCACTAGAAAGTAGGGATGAATAATGAGTTTTAAAATGTCAAGAGAACAGTATGCACAAATGTATGGACCAACAACTGGTGATTCAGTGCGTTTAGCAGATACTGATTTATATATAAAAATTGAAAAAGATCTTACTAAATATGGAGAGGAAGTTGTATTTGGTGGAGGTAAGGTTATTAGGGATGGAATGGGTCAACATCCTTTAATTACTAGAGAAGATGAAAGAGTTGCAGATACAGTAATTACAAATGCAATGATAGTTGACTATACAGGAATTTATAAAGCTGATATTGGTATTAGAGATGGAAAGATTTTAAAATTAGGAAAAGCAGGAAATCCTTTAGTACAGGATGAAGTTGATATTATAATAGGAGCTGCAACTGAAATAATTTCTGGAGAAGGAAAAATTATAACAGCAGGAGCTATAGATACTCATGTACATTTTATAAATCCAGATCAATTTGATGTAGCACTTGCAGCAGGGACTACAACTTTAATAGGTGGTGGAGCAGGACCAGGAGCAGGATCTAGAGCAACTACTGCAACTCCAGGTGCTTGGCATATAGAAAGAATGTTAGGAGCAATTGAAGATGCTCCAATCAATATAGGATTAACTGGAAAAGGTCATGCAGCTACTAGAGATCCTTTAGCAGAACAAATTTTAGCTGGAGCAATAGGATTAAAAATTCATGAAGATTGGGGAGCAACTCCATCATCATTAGATCATGCATTAAGAGTAGCGGATGAATTTGATGTACAAATTGCTTTGCATGCAGATACATTAAATGAAGCTGGATTCTTTGAAGATACTATGAAAGCTATAGATGGTCGATCCATCCATATGTATCATACAGAGGGAGCTGGTGGTGGACATGCACCAGATCTTATAAAATCAGCTGGATATATGAATATTTTACCAGCTTCAACAAATCCAACATTACCTTATACAACAAGTACTATTGATGAACATCTGGATATGGTAATGGTTGCACATAATTTAAATCCATCTGTTCCAGAAGACCTTGCATTTGCAGACTCACGTATACGTAATGAATCTATAGCAGCAGAGGATGTACTACAAGATATGGGTGTAATAAGCATGACAAGTTCAGATGCTCAAGCTATGGGTCGTATAGGAGAGTTAGCTCTTAGAACATGGCAAACTGCGGATAAAATGAAAAAGCAAAGAGGACCACTTGAAGGGGATAGCAAATACTCAGATAATAATAGAGTTAAAAGATATATTGCTAAATATACAATAAATCCTGCTATTACACATGGAGTGTCAGATTATATAGGTTCTATTGAAGAAGGAAAAATAGCAGATCTTATTCTTTGGGATCCAAAATTCTTTGGTGTAAAAGCTGAAATGATAATAAAAAATGGTATGATATCAATGAGTTTGATGGGAGATCCAAATGCTACTATTCCAACACCACAGCCTATGATGTATCGTCCTATGTTTGGGGCAAGGGGTAAAGGATTAAAGAATAGTTCTATTACATTTGTTTCACAAATAGCATATGACAATGATATTAAAGGAAGATTAGGATTAGAAAAAATGGTTTTACCAGTACATGGTATTCGTAATTTAACTAAAAAAGATATGAAATTAAATACAGCTACTCCTAATATAGATGTTGACCCACAAACATATGAGGTTAAAATAGATGGAAAAGTTATTACTTGTGACCCTATAGATGTAGTTTCAATGGGACAGAGATATTTCTTATTCTAGAGTTGAAAGGTGAGAAAATGATAATAGATAAAATTGTAGGAAATATAAATGAGTTAGATAAAAAAGAGATAGAAAAATATCATATGGAAAAAGTATATATAGAAAGTGCTAATTTAACAAAAAGAGTTCAGCGTTTAAAAACTGATCATGATAGAGAAATAGGCATTAGGCTTAGAGAATCAAAAGATCTTCAAGCTGGAGATATCCTATTTAAAGATGAAGATAATATGATAATTGTTGAAATAGTTTCAGATGATCTATTAGTAATAAAACCTAGAAGTATTAATGAAATGGGTAATATAGCTCATCAGTTAGGAAATAGACATTTACCAGCTCAATTTGAAGGAGATTATATGTTGGTTCAGTATGATTATCTGGTAGAGGAATTATTAGAAAAAATGGAAGTTCCCTTTGTTAGAGAAGAGAGAAAAGTAGAAGAAGCTTTTAGACATATAGGACATAATCACAATGAGTAATATATTGTCCTTGTTTCAATTATGTGACTCTACTTTTCCGAATGGATCTTTTAGTCAATCATTTGGATTAGAGACATATATTCAAAAAGATATGGTTCATGATTCAGAGAGTTTTCTAAATTGGTTAAGAGCGTATGTAAATGAACAGCTTTCCTATTCAGATGGCTTAGCTGTAAAAATCATATATGAAGCACTTGAAGAGAACCAGAATGAGAAAATATGGGAAATAGATAGACTTCTAAGAGTTCAAAATTTAGCAAGAGAGTCAAGAGAAGGTACTCAGAGAATGGGTGAAAGTATGTTGAATATTGCTGAAGTGATTTATGGTTTTGAGTATTTAAAGACTTATAAAAGGCGTATAAAAAACAAGGAATCATTTGGACATCCGGCAGTTGTATTTGCAATTGCTGGATATCAATTGGGAGTAGAAAAAGAGCAAACAATCCTATATTATTTATATTCAACCATGATTGGAATTGTTCAAAATGCAGTTCGTGCAATCCCTTTGGGACAAACAACTGGTCAAAGCATTATACATGATTTCCAAAAAGACTTGAAAAAGGCAACAGAAAAGATTATGAATTTAGATGAATCTGAATTTGGAGTTGTTTCTCCTGGATTGGAATTATCTCAAATGCAACATGAAAGAGTCAGAATAAGAATTTTTAGTTCATAATATTTAATTTATCAGTTGAAAGGATGATTTTAAATGGAACCAATTAGAATTGGTGTTGGTGGTCCAGTAGGCTCAGGTAAAACATTGTTAATTGAAAAAATTACCCGAGAATTAGTGGATGAAGTAAGTATGGCAGTTATAACAAATGATATTTATACAATAGAAGATGCAAAGTTTCTAGTGAGAAATGGAGTATTGTCAGAGGATAGAATACTTGGTGTTGAAACTGGTGGTTGTCCACATACGGCAATACGTGAGGATGCTTCTATGAATTTTGCAGCGATAGAGGAGATAAAAGAACTACATCCAGATTTAGACTTAATCTTTGTGGAAAGTGGAGGAGATAACTTATCTGCGACATTTAGTCCAGAACTAGTTGACTTTTCAATTTATATTATTGATGTAGCTCAAGGAGAAAAAATTCCACGTAAAGGTGGACAAGGTATGATTAAAGCAGATCTATTTGTAATTAATAAAACAGATCTTGCACCTTATGTAGGAGCAAGTTTAGATGTGATGAGAGAAGATACAAAAATATTCCGTGGAGATAAACCATTTGTATTTACCAATTTAAAAGATAATTCAGGTTTAGATACAGTGATAGATTGGGTTAACAGAGAGGTTCTATTAAAAGGATTAGGACAAGATGAGTAATTGGACAGGAGTTCTTGATCTGAATATGGAAAAACGTGGAGAGAGAACAGTTGCAAGGGATGTTTACTTTCATGGTGCTTTTAAAGTTATGAGACCTATTTATCATGAGAAAAATAATTATCCTTGTTATTATTTATTGAATCCAGGTGGTGGGTATTTAGATGGTGATAGATATAGAATGAATATTAATTTAGATGAAGGATCAGAATTAACTCTAACAACACAATCATCAACAAAAGTCTATAAAACACCAAATAAAGAAGCCTATCAAGAAAATACATTTAATTTAAAAAAATATAGTTATTTAGAATATATACCAGATGCCTTAATAGCTTATAAAGATGCTAAATATTTACAGAAAAATAGAATAAATATGGAAAAGGGTTCTACTTTAATTTATTCTGATATTTTAACTCCAGGCTGGTCCCCTGAAGGAGATCATTTTAGTTATGAAGAAATCCGACTTAAAACAGAAATTTATATGGAAAGAGAATTAGTCCTATATGATCATATTCTCCTAGAACCCAAATCTCAAGACATATTAGGACTTGGGCATATGGAAGGATACACACATCTAGGATCTTTAATTGTTATAGGTGAGAAGACAGATTCTGACTTATTGGATGAAATATATGAAGAAATAAAAAAAGAGGATGGAGATTTTTCCTTTGGAATATCAGAATTAGAGATAAAAGGATTTACTCTTAGAATAATGGCTAACTATACTCAAGTAATTGAAAGAATAATCCATAGATGTCATGAAATAATAAGTGATAGATGGTATAATAAAAAACCAAGTTTTTTAAGAAAATATTAATATTTATTTATAAAACCAACAATTTTAAAATTGTTGGTTTTATTTTTAAAAAAGATTGAAGTGAATTTTCAATTAGTAACTTATGTTACTTGCATTAGCTCATCCTTAATATATAATTAAAAGGAAATATAAATTAAAATAAAAACCAAAATAAATTAAATATATAAATTAAGATAGGAGAGTGGAATATGCAAGATCCAAGTTTTGCAGTATTACAAAAAGTTCGGAATGGAGAGAGAACTTTTGGGATTACACCAAGAATTTCCGGAGGATTTATTACTCCAGAAGATATGATTAAAATAGCTGAAGTTGCTAAAAAGTATGGTGGCCAGTTAAAAATAACATCAGGACAAAGAATAGCTATATTAAGAATAAAGCCGGAAGATGTAGATTCTGCCTGGGAGGATTTAGGTATGGAGCCTGGAGTTAAATCAACTTATTCTGTTAAGAATATTCATATGTGCCCAGCTTCCTTTTGTAAAAGAAGCAAACAAAATTCACTGAAACTAGGATTTAGACTAGAAAAGAAATATTATGGAAGAGATGCTCCAAATAGAACTAAAATTGCTGTAGTTGGATGTTTAAATGCTTGTGCAAGTGCCAATGCTAAAGATATTGCAGTTTTAGCAGATAAAGAGGGATATGTTATTAGAGTAGGTGGAAGTGCAGGTTATCATCCTAGATTACCGGATGAAGTTGCAAAAGATTTAAATGAAGAAGAGGCAGAGAGAATGGTAGATTCTGTTTTTGAATATTATTCAGAGAATGCAGAATTTGGAGATAAACTAGGTCCATTTATTGATCGAATAGGATTTGATATGTTTTTAAAAGGAACTATGGAAATATATAATTCAAAAGAGAGTAGCAATATATCAGAATAATCTGTCATTTGACAGATTATTTTTTATGTATTTGATATAATAAAAATAAGAATGCTATATATACCATAGAAAGGATGATTTAAATGGACAAAGAAAAAGATATTACCATAATGCACATAAATGATAGTCATGGATATATGGAAGAACACTGGGAGCATTTCTGGGATGGTGGTTATGGAAAATATATAAGAGCTGGAGGATATGGGAGAATAAAATCATATATAGACCAGATACGAAGAGAAAAAAATGAAAATGTCTTATTATTTGATGGAGGAGATACTTTTCATGGTACCTATCCAGTAGTAAAGTCCAAGGGGAAAATACTAACTCCTTTATTAAATGATTTTAAAATAGATGCTATGACTGCTCACTGGGAATTTGCTTATGGACCAGAAGGTTTTAATAATATTTTAAAATCACTTAACTATCCTATGCTGGCTATTAATTGTTATAATAAAAAAACAGATGAGCTTGCCTATGACCCATATGTGGTTAAAGAAGTTAATGGAGTTAAAATAGGAATAATTGGAATTGCATCTAATATTGTAGATAAAACTATGCCTGAGCATTTCAGTAAAGGTCTATATTTTACTTTAGGCAATGAAGAACTTCCTCATTATATAGATAAGATAAGAAATGAGGAGAAGGTGGATATAGTAATTGTACTTTCTCATTTAGGATATCCTCAAGAGATAAAATTGGCTAAAGAAGTAGATGGTATAGATATACTTCTAAGTGGTCATACTCACAATAGAAGTTATGAACCAGTGGAGATAAATAATACTATATTATTTCAATCAGGATGTCATGGATCTTTTATAGGTCAATTGGATTTAAAGATTAAAAATGGTGAAATCACTGAATATAAACATGAATTGGTCATATTAGATGAAAGCATAGAAAATGATATAGAAATGGAGAAAAAGATAAATAAATTATTAGAATCAGATAGAGAATATTTAAATCAAGTGGTTGGTAGAACCAATACAGATTTAAATAGATCTACTGTTTTAGAATCCACTATGGATAATTTTCTATTAAAAAGTCTTATTGATCTTACAGGAGCAGAATTAGCTTTTTCTAATGGTTGGAGATATGGAGCTCCAATTATTAAGGGAGATATTAAAATGAATGACCTATGGAATATAATTCCAGTCAATCCTCCTGTATCTCTTGTTAAATTAACTGGACAAGAAGTTTGGGATATGATGGAAGAGAATCTTGAAAGAACTTTTGCAAATAATCCTTACAATCAAATGGGTGGTTATGTTAAAAGGTCAATGGGATTAAATCTATATTTTAAAATTGAAAATCCATATGGACAGAGAATTCAAAGAATATTTATACAGGGAAATCCAATTGATAAGGATAGAATATATGATGTTGTCTATGTAACTAATCAAGGTGTGCCTGAGAAATATGGACATGACAAGAAAAAATTGGATATTCATGCAATAGATGCTCTTGAAAAATATCTAAAAAGACATGGAACGGTTAATGCAGAAATAAAAGGAAGTATAGTAGCTATATAATAACTAAAAGCTAATAAGTTCACACTTATTAGCTTTTTTTATAAATTTTTTAATTTATCTACTTGTTCATATGTTCCTAAAACTATCATAGAATCTCCAGCCTTTAAAATTACATCTGAATTTGGATTAAAGATCCAATCATCATCTTTTTCCTGATTAATAGCAAGAATAATCAAACCTGTTTTTTCAGGAATTTTTGCCTCTCTTAACTTCTTCCCATCTATTGAAGAACCTTTTTCCACCTTAACATCCTCTAAGTCTAGAATCACATCTCCAACATGAGTCATAATATCTAAAAAAGATATTACTGTAGGTCTTAGCAAAATTGCCGCCATTCTATTTCCACCAATTTCGTTAGGAGAAATAGTATTGTTAGCCCCTGCCTTTATAAGCTTTGAAGCTGCATTTTTCTCTATAGCCCTAGACACAATATATAATTCATCACTTTTAGATCTAGCTGTTAATATAGTATATACATTGTCAGCATCATCCGGAAGAGTAGATATAAAACCTTTAGCATCACGTATTTTTGCCTTTTCAAGTACAGATTCATCAGTAGAGTCACCATGTATAACCAGCATATTATCCTCTAATAGCTTATTTACAACTTTTTCATCCTTATCAATAACTATGAATTGTACATTTGATTTTTCAAATTGTTTTATTGCATTAAGTCCAGTTTCACCAGCTCCACATATTATATAGTGGTTTTTTAATTTTGAAATATTTTTCTCCATATTTTTTCTCCTCCAAGCAAGTTTTAAATCTCCCTCTAAAAGAGAGCTGACAATACTAGAAAACAAATAACCTACAGTTCCAAGACTTATAAATATAAGTAATATAGAGAATATTTTAGCCTCATTGTCCATTTGGGAAATTTCTCCATATCCAACGGTAGATATGGTAATAACAGTCATATAAAGAGCATCTACTAAGCTAACATCAAGTAGTATCTTATAACCTACAGTTCCTAATAATAACAAGGACAAAACCATAGAAGCCATAAAACTTATTTTTTTTCTATTATTCATTCTGTCACCTAATTTCTTTTTATTTATTATCTTTGATTATAACCTCTTTATCTAGTCTGTACAAATAAATTTATAATTAAAATATAAAAGAAAATATTTATAATTTGATATATAATGGTAATAACAAAATATTCATATAATATTAGGAGGGATTCATTATGAATAAAGAAAAAATAGCAATTTTAGTAGATTCAGGATCTGATATACCAAAAGAAATTATTGAGAAATATAATATGTATGTAGCTCCTTTAAATATAATTTATAAAGATAGAGAGTATGTAGATGGTGTAGATATTCAATCTGAAGAAGTTTATGCTCGATTAAAAGATGAAATACCTTCAACATCATTGCCAAGTGGAAGCACTATTCAAGCCTTGTTTGATGAGATAAAAGCTTCTGGGTACGAAAAAGTTCTAGCTGTAACCATATCCAGTGGATTAAGTGGGACTTATAATATTATAAGGATGTTGGGTAAAGAACAAAAAGATCTAGAAGTATTTGTTCTAGATACTAAAAACATAACAATAGGAAGTGGATTTAATGCAATTCAGGCAGCTGAATACATTAAAGAGGGAATGGGTTGGGATACTCTTATAAGAACTTTATCAGAAAATATAGATAATTCTAAAGTGTTTTTTACAGTATCAACCTTAGAATATCTTCAGAAAGGTGGAAGAATAGGCTTAGTTGCATCAGTACTTGGAGGCAGATTAAATCTAAAACCTATAATATCCTGTAATGAAGATGGTATCTATTATACAGCAGCTAAAATTATTGGAGAAAAAAGAGCATTTAATAGGGCTTTAAATATGGCAGTAGATTATATTGGAGATACTAAAAAATATAATATAGGAATTGTTCATGCTGCTGCAAAAGACCAGGCCAATAAAATTAAAGAGGAACTTATATCAAAACTTCCAGATTACAATATACTGGTTGAAGGTAAAGTAAGCGGAGCTTTAGGTGTTCACACAGGTCCTGGTGCAATTGGAATAGTTGTTCAAAAACTATAATAGAATTATAAAAAATGTTTGAAGATTTGATTTACCGGGTAATAAATCTTTAGGAGGAGTTAAAATGAATAAAGAGAGTATGAAAGGTAAATGGGAGCAATTAAAGGGTGGAGTACAAAAGCAGTGGGGAAAATTAACAGATGATGATTTAGATGTGATAAATGGAGATAGAAAAAAATTAATAGGAAAAATTCAAGAGATTTATGGAATTACTAAAGAAGAAGCAGAAGAGCAAGTTAAAAAATATAAATTCTAAAATAATAAATTAAAATAAGGGCCTTTAAAGGCCCTTATTTTAATTTATTATAGGGAGGTCAAAATGAAAGATTTTTTGGGAACATTTATTTTAAGTTTTATAATTGTTATGTTATTTTTTGTTTTTGGTGGATATTTAATATTTGAGAATATTTGGATGATTATTTTTCTATCTTCTTTTATAATCACTTTGTTAATAAGAGTTTTCATTCGACAGGAGACCAGGATAGAAAATATGGAAGAGCGAATAAAAAAACTTGAATGTAAAAAATAATTATATTGAAAAAAAATGGGTAATATGAATTGTAGAGATGATAAAAATAGATTGTAAGAAATAGGGGGAGTTTTAAATGACAAATAATTTTTTAGATTCAATAAAGAAGAGAAGATCTCATTATGAAATTAGTAAAGAAAAAATAGTTTCAGATGAAAGAATTCAAGAGATAATAGAATATGTGGTTAAACATACCCCATCTGCTTTTAATTCACAAACAGCAAGAGTAGTATTATTATTGGGAGATAATCATACAAAATTATGGAATATAACTGAATCAGCATTAAGAGAAGTTGTTCCAGAAGATGATTTTGCACCAACAGAAGAAAAAATTAAATCTTTTGATGCAGGCTATGGTACTGTATTGTTTTTTGAGGATACTGATATAGTTAAAAAGTTCCAAGAAGATTTTCCATTATATAAAGATAATTTTCCAATTTGGTCTAAAGAATCCAGTGGAATGCATCAATTTAATATATGGACAGCTCTTAAATTAGAGGGATATGGTGCTTCGCTTCAACATTATACAGAACTTATAGAAGAAGAAGTTAGAAATGAATGGAATATACCAGAGAATTGGGAAATGAGAGCACAAATGCCTTTTGGTAAACCAACAGCAGAAACAGGAGATAAAGAGTTTAAATCTTTAGAGGATAGAATAAGAGTTTATAAATAAAATAGTGGAGGTATGCAAATGAGAAGAGAAATTAAAACAAAAGTAAAAGGTTTTAGAACCAAGGATGGTGCAGGAGTAAATCTTGTGAGAGTATTAGGACATGATACAGTTAAAGAGTTTGACCCTATATTAATGTTGGATTCTTTTGATAGTGTAGACCCAGATGAATACACAGCAGGATTCCCATTTCATCCTCATAGAGGAATAGAAACCATAAGTTATTTGTATAAGGGTAAAATGGTCCATAGAGATAGCTTAGGCAATGAAGATGCTATAGGTGATGGTGAGGTTCAGTGGATGAATTCAGGATCTGGAATTATGCATGAAGAAGAACTGCCAGCTTCAGAAAGATTATTAGGAGTGCAACTTTGGTTAAATCTTCCAGCAAAGGAAAAGATGAGTAAGCCAAGTTATAATAGTATTAAAAGAGATGAAATAAAAGAGATAGAGATTGATGGTGGAATGATAAGATTACTCTCTGGTTCATATAAAGATCAGGAAGGATATAAGGGTGAACATCTACCATTAGACTATTATGATATTCATTTAGAGAAAAATTCAAGTCTTATACTAGAAACAGAAAATGATGCGTCTGTAATGATATTTACTCTTAATGGAGATGCATATATAGGTGATGAATTAATAGAAGAAAAAACAGCTGTAAAACTAACTCAGGGAGATAGTGTTGAGATTAAAAGTACAGATAGAGACTCACAAATATTATATATTAAATCTTATGCATTGAATGAAGATATTGAATGGGCGGGGCCAATTGTTATGAATACTAAAGATGAAATAAGACAGGCTTATAGTGATCTTCAAAGTGATAATTTTGTAAAAGAAAAAATAGATTATTAATAAATTATAAGAAAGTTGGTATAATATGATAAAAATAGTACACGAAGCTGAAAATAAAAGATCAGCAGCATATGATGGAGAAAGAAATGTAGGAGAGTGTACCTATTCAGAATCACCAGAAATATGGATAATAGATCATACTTTTGTAGATGATGCATATGGTGGTCAGGGTATAGCTGGTAAATTAGTTGCAGAAGTAGTTGAAAGAGCAAGAGAAAAGGGTGTAAAGATAATTCCACTATGCCCTTTTGCAAAAAAAGAATTTGAAAGAAAATCAGAATATAAAGATGTTTTATCAAAAAAATAGATAAATAAAAGTAAAGGCTTATTTCCAATTGGAAATAAGCCTTTACTTTTATATTTTTAATTTAATTTAATATATTTCCATTTTTCTGTCTTATATCTAATACTTATACCAATCCATCTTATAATTTGATCCGATAACATGGCAATCCAAGCCCCCACAACTCCCATATGGAAAATATTTATGAGTACATAGGCCACACCAAGTCTAATTATAAAAACACCTATAATAGTAACAATCAGTGTGGAAATAGTATCTCCAGCACCTCTTAGCCCACCAGAAATTGCAAAGGCAGAAGCTTGAAAAGGTTGAATTAAAGCTATGATTTTCATAATATTTCCAGAAGAGTTTATAATCTCCAAATCATTTGTATAAAAACCAACAATAGTAGGTCCTAAAAAGAAGAATATTAGACCAAAAAAACCAGAAGCTATTAAGGCCAGTCTATTGGTTTCTTTAATAAAACTTTCAGCTCTATCCACTCTTTCCTCCCCAAGGGATCTTCCCACTAAAGTAGATGCTGCTATACCAAAGGCTTGCCCAGGTGCAAAGGATAAACTTATAATATTTGAAGCTATTTGATGGGTAGCATAAGCTACAGTACCCAGTCCTGATATTATTCTTATAAACATAACTACTCCAAACCTAAAACCAACTTGCTCTAAAGCTGCAGGTCCTCCTACTTTAAGCAAATTTTGCATAATAGGCTTATTGAATTTAAACTTATCTCTTAAATTTAGCTTAACAATATGTCTTTCACTTAATAAAATTCCTAATAATATAATAAATGCGACTACATGGGATATAGAAGTTGAAATCCCAGCCCCAGTAACTCCTAATGCAGGCAATCCAAACTTACCGAATATAAGAATATAATTTCCAAATACATTTAATAGATTAACGCCAATATTAATTCTCATTGGAGTTTTAGTATCTCCTGCACCTCTCATAGAGGCGAATATTCCTAAATTCATAGCTTGAAAGATAAATCCTATTATTACAATTCTAAAATAATTAATACCTATATTAATAGTTTCTATTTCTGCACCAATAAATGCCATTATTTTCTCTGGTATAAATTGATTTAGAGCGACAAATGGAATAATTAAAATTCCAACCATTAGAATGAGAAGATGTTTTACCACATTAGGTATCTTCTCTTCTTTATTGGCCCCTACATATCTGGATATCATTGCAGTACCACCAACACTCATGGCTTGAGCCATAGCTATACCTATAAGCATAACTTGATTAGTTATACCTGTTGCAGCAATGGATGGGGTTGCAATACTTGGTATACCACTATTACCAACCATCATCATATCCAACATACCAAACAAACTACTTATTAATAATTCGAAAAAGACAGGAATTGTCAATTTAACTGTCTCTTTACGATAATCTTTTAAACTATATTCTTTTTTCAACAAATCACCTCAAAATGTAAATTAATAATTATCATATATATAATAGCATATAAAATGAGGGATATGAAATATACTTGGTTTAATATATAATTAAATCATTAAATTAATAAAAAAATAAAGGAGGTATTATTATGGAATTTAAAATAGAAGGTAATTATCCTATTTTAAGATGTAAATTAAATCAAGGAGAAACCATACAAACAACCGCAGGTGCAATGTCATGGATGACTGAAGATATAGGAGTTGAACTTTCAACAGGTGGAGGTTTAATGAAGGGAATAGGAAGAATGTTTTCTGGGGAAAGTTTATTTTTGAGTTATTATACTGCTAAAAAAGACAATCAAGAGATAACTTTTGCCTCATCACTTCCAGGTACGATTTTAAATATAAAAATGGATGGAAATCCTATTATTGCTCAAAAGACAGCCTATTTAGCTTCTGAAAATACTGTGGAATTGGAGAGTATATTCACTAAGAAATTCACATCTGGATTACTAGGAGGAGAAGGTTTTATATTGCAGAAAATTTCAGGTTATGGAGAATTGTTTTTAGAAGCAGATGGATCTTTAACAGAATATAATTTAAAAACAGGAGAAGTTTTACTAGTAGATCAAGGACATGTATTCCTCTTTGAAAAATCCATTTCATATGAAATAGAGACAATTAAAGGTATGAAAAATATATTTTTTGGTGGAGAAGGTTTATTTTTAGTAAAATTAACAGGCCCAGGAAAAGTAATACTTCAATCAATGCCTATTTCAAATTTAGCAGCAAAAATTATCCCTTTTGTTCCAACTCAGAGTTAATTTTACTAAAATATAATAATCTATGTGATTTGACAAATATGAAAAAGCATGTTATTGTATAATAGTGTGATGCAAAAAAATGAAGTACAATTTAATAGTAGGCGTTTTAGTAAGAGTGGGCATGTGAATCTTATTGTATCGATTTTTAATTAGATTTGTAGGTGTTAGATCAAACTAAAGAAAAAAGCTGAAATTATCTTGGAAAAATATAAAAAGTAGAACTGAGGTTTATCTAGGATCAATTAAAAATGGTCATGGATTAGACTATATATATGGTTTATTGTGAGCCTAAGGGCGAAACTTAAGCACTCTAATTCTGCGTATTGGTATATTACTAATACGGGAATTAGAGTGCTTTTTTGATTTAATTTATGCATCCGATAAAAATAGGAGGAATATGATTATGAAAAAGAGAAGATTATTAGCATTAGCATTGGGAATAGCGTTAATTGTAGGAATTACAGCATGTTCAAATTCAGATGGGGATGATTTATCAGGTGATTCAGATAGTGAAGTTGTTAAGATTGGATTATCACCATATCCGCAAATTGAAGTTGTATCAGCAATATTTGAATCAGCATATCAAGAATTAGGATATGAAACAGAGATAGTAGAAGGTGACATTGGATTTATTTATCTAGGAGTATCTCAGGGAGATATTGATGTTAATCCAGATGGATGGTTACCAGTTCTACATGGAAATTATATTGAAAGATATGGAGATAAATTAGATGTAGGAGAAAAAATATATGAGGAAGTATCCATGGGAATAACAGTTCCTGCTTATATGGAGGACATTAATACGATAGAAGATTTAAAAAACAATGCAGACCTATTCGAGAATCGTATAGTTGGAATAGAGCCAAGTGCAGGAATTATGCTTACTGCTAGAGAAACTTTAGAAGCTTATGATATGGAAGATGAGTTAGAAATACTTGAAAGTAGTACACCTGCAATGCTTGCAGAGGTGGATACAGCAATTAGAGCTGAAGAACCTATAGCATTTTTAGGATGGAGACCACATGTGATGTTCTCAGAATATGATATTAAAATATTAGAAGATGATAAGGGAATCTGGTCAGCAGATGATGTTCTTTCAATTACAAATCCAGATTTAAAGGAAAGATTGCCAGAAGCCTATGAATTTGCACAAAAATTTAAAATCACTGTGGAGGATATAGAGAATATAATGGCTGAAGCTAAAGAATCTGGTATGACTAATAGTGAAGTAGCTAAAAAATGGTTTGAAGAAAATAGAGAAGTACTTGATGAGATGTTAGACTAAAGGGGATGAGCGTTAAAATATGAAAGATGTTAAAGTGAGTATTAGAGATTTATACAAGGTTTTTGGTAGAAGACCGCAAAGAGTATATGAAGGATTATTAGAAGGAAAAGATAGAGGAGAACTTACAAAAGATAATCATGTGATTGCTTTGGAAGATGTTTCTTTAGACATTATGCCAGGTGAAGTTTTCGTTATAATGGGTTTATCTGGAAGTGGTAAGTCCACATTGGCAAGATGTATAAATGGTCTAATTAAACCTACATCAGGTAGTGTATTTATAGATGATGAAGATCTTACAAAGATGAATAGTAAGCAGCTTAGAGAAACTCGTCGTAAAAAAATAAGTATGGTATTTCAAGACTTTGGATTATTTCCTCATTTAAATGTATTGGACAATGTAGCATATGGATTAAAAATACAAGGAATAGATGAAGAGGAAAGATACGACAAAGCAGATGAGGCTATTAAGCAAGTGGGACTAGATGGATGGAAAATGAAATATCCAGATCAATTAAGTGGTGGAATGCAGCAGAGAGTTGGTATTGCAAGAGCACTTACCAATGATCCAGATATTTTAATTATGGATGAGGCATTTAGTGCACTGGATCCATTAATTCGTGGAGATATGCAAGATGAATTAATAGAACTGCAAAGAGTAATGAAAAAAACAATAATATTTATCACTCATGATTTAGACGAAGCCATAAAAATAGGAGACAGAATAGTTCTTATGAAGGATGGTAAAGTTATTCAAGTAGGAACATCTAAAGATATATTAATGAATCCTGCAGATGACTATGTAAGAAGATTTGTTGAAGATATAGATAAAAATAAAGTTTTTACAGCTTCACAAGTAATGAGAGATCCAATAGCACTTGCAGATATTACACAAAATCCAGAAGGAATTATGGAGTTAATAGATGAAAATGAATTAGATTCCATATTTGTGGTTAATAGTAATAATGTTTTACAAGGACTTTTAAGACGTGAAGATATAGAAACAGCTATAGAAGAGAATGCAAGAAATATAACTAAATACTTGGATTTTGATTTTACTAAAGTAAGGAAAAATAGAGTATTGGAATCACTATTAGTACCACTTGCCAATTCTAATGAGCCAATTGCAATAGTTTCTTCTGAAAATAAAATTTTAGGAGTAGTTGTAAGAAGTTACATTTTCGAATCAATGGTAGGAGGTAAAGAATGATAGATAATATACCAGTAATTCCCTTAGCGGATATAATAAACAAATTTTTTAATAATAATATAGATAAAATAACACCTGTTACTAAAAAAATAAGTTCAGGTCTTGGAGTATTTATAGATGGATTTGAAAGCTTTTTAAATTTCATGAATCCTTTTGTATTTATAATTATAATTGGATTATTAACATGGTTTTTATTAAAAGAGAAAAAATTAAGTGTTGTATTCATGGTATTACTAGGAGTAATATTAGTATTAGGACTGTGGAAAGACGCTATGTCAACATTGGCATTAGTAATAACGGGAACCATAGTATCTTTAATAATAGGTGTGCCAATAGGTATTGCCTCAGGATTAAATGATACAGCTGAAAAAATAATAAGGCCAATAATGGACTTTATGCAGACTTTGCCAAGTTTTGTATACTTAATTCCAGCAGTAATGTTCTTTAGTTTAGGTAAAGTCGCAGCATTGGCAGCTATATTAATATTTTCAATGCCACCAGCTGTAAGACTTACTAGTTTAGGAATAAGAGAAGTACCAGAGGATAAAATTGAAGCTTCAAGATCCTTTGGTGCTACAAAATCTCAAATTCTTTTTGGAGTTCAGTTGCCATTAGCTTTGAAAACAATAATGACAGGAGTGAATCAGTCTATTATGATGGCTCTTTCAATGTCAGTTGTTGCAGCTATGATTGGTGCAGGAGGACTAGGAAGAAGCGTTTTAACAGCCATGCAGACAGTGGATATAGGTATGGGTGTTGAAGGAGGATTAGGAATTGTAATACTTGCTATAATCCTAGACAGAGCAACAGAAAAACTTGCACAAAAAAATTAATTATTAAAAAAATTAAAAGGGAGGAATCTATTAATAGATTCCTCCCTTTTTTATGGAGTCAATTATTAATGCTTTAAGAATCTTGAAGATATCAATGGGATGTGCTACAATTTGATTAATAAAAAGGAGGTTTTATAAGTGGAAAAAGTAGACTTGTTAATTAAAAATGCAAAGTTTTTTAATTCATATTATAAAAAATTTATAGAATCAGATATTTCCATATTAGATGGAAAATTTTACTATATAGATTATAAAAAGGAGACGGAATTTGAATCTCTAGAGACAATAGATGCAGAGGGAAAACATTTAATACCTGGACTTATAGACATTCATATGCATATAGAGAGTTCCATGCTAACACCTGAACCATTTTGCAATTATATAGCATCTCGTGGAGTTACAACTATTGTTTCAGAGCCTCATGAAATAGCAAATGTATCTGGAATAGATGGTGTGAAAGAGATGATTAAAGCAGGGGAGGATGCAATTATAGATGTATTTTATGGAATACCTAGTAGTGTTCCATCTACAGATCCAAGACTGGAAACTACAGGTGGGAAGATAGATTTTGAAGATATGAAAGAATTATCTAAACAGAAAAATGTAATCTGTGTAGGGGAAGTAATGAATTATAGAGAAGTTATAAGAGAAAATGATTTAGATATTACAAAATTCATAAAATATATTAAAGAAAAAGATCCATCTTATATTATAGAGGGACATTGTCCATCTTTAGTTGACTTAGATTTAGCCAAGTTTTTATACTTGGGAATAGATGGAGATCATACAGAGCATACCTTGGAAGAGATTGAGCAGAGATTTAAAAATGGAATGTTTGTTGAGATACAGGAGAAAATGATAAGAGAGGAAATTATTGCACATATAAAAGAGAATAAATTATATGAACATATGGCTTTTGTAACAGATGATGTTATGGTGGATGACCTATATAATAAGGGGCACTTGGATAATGTTATAAAAAAAGCTATAAAGGCAGATTTTCCTATAGAAGAAGCTATTTATTGTTCCACTTATACTCCAGCTAGAAGAATGAATTTAAGAGATAGAGGGGTTATTGCTCCGGGAAAAATTGCTGATTTTATAATTTTAGATGATTTAGAAGAATTGGAAATAAATAGAGTATTTAAAGATGGAAATGAAATATACAATAAAGAGGAAAAAATAATAAAAAAAGAAAAAAATTATAAATTTCCAGAAGAATACTTTAATACAATAAAATTGGACCAATTAGTGGAAGAAGATTTTAAAATTAAGGTGGATTCAAAATTAGACTCTGTTAAAGTCAGAGTAATGGTTGTAAATGATGGAACAACTCACTTACAAGAGCAAATAGTTACATTACCAGTAGAAGATGGAATAATTCAATGGGAAAACTCCCCATATTTATTGGCAACAGTATTTGAAAGATATGGAGTAGATGGAAGTGTAGGCTATGGATTTATTACGGGAGATGGAATAAAAAGGGGAGCGGTGGGTTCTACTTGGGTTCATGACCATCATAATCTATTATTAGTTGGATCTGATATACAAACTATGATAAAAGTTGGGAATACTATAATTGACCAGCAGGGTGGATTTGTTGTAGGAGAAAAAGGAAGTGTATTATCAAATCTTCCATTGCCAATAGGTGGGATAGTAACTGATAGACCAATAGAGGAAGTATCAGAAAAGTTAAATCTTATAAGAGATTCATTAATTCAATTAGGATATGATCACTATAATCCAATAATGTCTGTAGGAACCTATGGACTTGTAGTGAGTCCACATTTAAAATTAACTAATAAGGGTTTAGTTCATGTGGGTAAGGGAGAAATTGTAGATTTAATTGTAGAGTAAATTAAATAAGAAAAAAATTGAGGTGATTTAATGACTGAAGAATCTATTAAGAGGAGGAAATTTCTTCTAAGCAATGATAATTTATATCAAAATGTATTTTATTTATCTTGGCCTATAGTATTACAATCCTTATTACAAGTATTAATAGGGACTATAGATATAAAAATGGTAAGTTCTTTGGGAATAGATGCAATATCTGCAGTTGGTACAGGAAGAAATATTATTATGATAATAATGGTATTTGTAATGGCAATTTCAACTGGAACAGTAGCTATGATATCTAGGTTCACAGGAATGCATGATAACAAAAGTGTATCTGCTGCAGCAGGACAAGCATTTTTCTTAAGTATAATTTCAGCTTTGATTATGATACCTTTAGGATTGCTTACAAATGAATGGATATTAGGAATATTAGGAGTACATGATAATGTATTTATACTAGCAAAAGAATATATGTTTGTATTTTTCCTTTCCATACCATTTTTTCTGCTTAATTTTATGGCTAAGTCCATATTTCAAGGAGCTGGGGATACTAGAACTCCACTAATAATTGATATATTAATGAATATTATAAATGTAATGGGAAATTTTATATTTATATTTGGATTTTGGATTTTTCCGAGTATGGGAGTTGCAGGAGCTGCTATGGGAACTTTGGTAGCTAGATTAATAGGAGCAATTCTTGGTTGGGGAGCTTTAATGAGTGGTAATTTTGTAGTTAAGGTAAAAATTCAAGATATGATAAGGCCAAGATGGGATATAGGAAAACAAATAATTGATATAGGGCTTCCAACAGCTCTTCAAGGACTATCAAGAAATATAAGTAGATTTGTATTGTTTGCCATACTTGCTAGAACAATAAGATCTGAGGCCGCCGTACCAGCCTATATAATAGGAACTAATCTAAATCAATATGCTCTTATGCCAGGACTTGCAGTTGGAACAGCAGCGGCAACATTATCTGGAATGAATATTGGAGCTGGAAAATATGAAAGAGCTTATGAAACAGGGAAAGTATGTGCCATGATAGGTGCAGCTTTAATGGGGGTATTAGCTTTTTTATTCGCTATATTTTCAACACCTTTAATTAAATTCTTTCTAGATGAATCAAATATGCAAGTATTGGAGATAGGTAAAATATTCTTAATAATAATTGGATTGGCAGAACCTTTACATGCAGTTACAATATCACTCTCTAGAACTATGCAAGGAGCAGGATATACAAAATATCCATTTATAGTGACATTAATTTCATGGGTATTTGTAAGAATAAGTTTGAGTTATCTATTAGCTATTGTTTTGGGTCTAGGATCAACAGGAGTTTGGTTAGGTATATCCATATCCACAGTAGTATCTGGATTAATGAGCATTGCTTTATTCAGAAAGAAAACTTGGCAAAATGTTAGAATCAGAGAAATAAGTAATGAATTCTAATAAATGTATATAAAAATACTCCTCTATAGAGGAGTATTTTTTATTTATAATTTATATTTTGCGTCATTATCAATTTTTCTTAATCTGCGTTTAAGAGTTAAACTTCTATTATAGTTGTATTTAACATAACTTTTTCTAAGTTCACTATTAAGTGATATTAATATCATCAGTAAGATAATGGCGAAGGGAAGACCTAGCATAACAACTGCTGATTGAATAGTTAATAGGGCATCTTCTCCACCTATAAACAATACTGCAATAGCAATAGCTCCTTCCATAATTGCCCAAAATATTCTCTGAGCTCTAGGAGGATTTGGTAATCCACCACTTGTTAAACTACTAACCACTAAAGAACCTGAATCACTACTGGTAACAAAGAATATCATTATAGCAATTACTGAAATTACAGATAAAATTCCTTGAAGCAATCCAGAACTTGTAAGATAACTATACATTTCAAACATTGAGGTGGCAACATTGTTATCGATTGCACTTTCAATAATACCATTGTGTAAAGTATTAACATGAATTGCTGCAGCACCTAAAATAGTCATAGCAAAAGTGATTGCTAAAGTAGGTATTATTAATACTCCAAAAGCAATTTGTTTAAGTGTTCTTCCTCGAGAAATTCTAGCTATAAAGGTACCAACAAATGGTGCCCATGAAATCCACCAAGCCCAATAAAATATTGTCCATGAACCTTGCCAAGTAACATCTTCAGGTATGACAGCTGTAAAAAATCCTATATTTAAAAAATCTTTTAAATATATACCCATACTAGATAAATAAGTAGATAGTATATAGGTTGTAGGTCCTATTAAAACAATTCCTAAAAGTAAAAGACTACTAACGATTAAATTAGCTTCACTTAGCCACTTTATCCCTTTTGATACTCCACTTACTACAGAAAGTGTAGCTACAAAAGTAATTCCAATTATCAATATCATTTGAACATTACCAGAATCAGGAATGCCAAATACATAATTAAGTCCAGAGTTAATCTGTTGAGCTCCGATTCCTAAAGAAGTTGCAAGTCCAAATAGAACAGATAGGGTTGCAACAGTATCTACAATATCTCCCCAGATTCCATAAATTCTATCCCCCAATA
>JARIDA010000053.1 GCA_029257065.1 Tissierellaceae bacterium
AGTCACTTTTAGATAATAATTTTGATCTCATCTTTTTCACAGGAAGTAAACATGTAGGTAGAATTGTAATGGAAAAAGCTGCTAAGAACTTAACTCCTGTAGTTTTAGAACTAGGGGGAAAGAGTCCCTGTATTGTAGATGAGACAGCAGATATAGAACTAGCAGCAAAGAGAATAGTATGGGGCAAGGGAATTAATTCTGGACAAACTTGCGTAGCTCCAGATTATTTATTGGTCCATAAGAATGTAAAGAAAAAATTGATAGAAGAGATGGAGAAAAGTATAGAGGAGTTATTTGGATCAAGGCCTGAGGAAAATCGTGAATTTCCTAAAATAGTAAATCAAAAGCATTTTGATAGACTAAATAATTTAATAAAAACAGGTAAAGTTGTCTATGGGGGTGGTTTTAATGAGGAAACTAGACAAATAGGATTCACTCTTATGGATGAAGTTAATTGGGAGGATCCAATTATGCAGGAGGAAATTTTTGGACCGATTCTACCCATAATAGATTATGAAGATATAGATAGAATTATTGAGAAGGTAAGTTCTAGACCTAAACCTTTAGCCTTATACTTATTTACTAATTCTAAGAATATAGAAAATAAGATAATTAAAGGGATATCCTATGGTGGCGGATGTATAAATGATACAATAGTTCATCTAGCCACATCTTATATGGGTTTTGGAGGGGTAGGAGAAAGTGGGATGGGAAACTATCATGGTAAAGCTAGCATAGAGACTTTCTCTCATAGTAAAAGTTTACTTAAAAAGAGTAATTTTTTTGATCTACCTGTTCGCTATCCACCGTATGGTAAAAAAATAAAGTTGGTAAAAAAGATTATGAAATAATAAATTAAGTGGTCAATTATCTATTCTATAAAAATCAAAGAAAGAGAGATATCAAGATAAAATAGATAAGAAATCGTAAAAATGACATACTCAAATAATTACCTTACTAGTATTAAATATAATAAAAAGGATAATAATAAGGCAAAGAATATTATCAATTAGCAAATGAATTTAGGAGGGGTTAAATTGAGAAAAACTCTGACATTAATTTTGTTTCTACTACTTATTTTGACCGTTTTATCAGGATGTCAGCCGGAGAAAAATAGAAACAAATCCTCATCAGATGTTAAAATAAAAGTGGATTTACAGGATGTAGCTAATAGAACACCAATTATAAGAACATATACAAAAGAAGAATATACAAGCTTTGATAAAAAAGAAATTGATGAGATTAAAGATACGATAAACGGTAATATAGAAGGGGATATTCCAGCATTAGTTTTAGAAAATGGAACTGGAGAATTGAAAATTTCGTTTGAAAAGAATCCAAGCTCTAGTTCAGATATAGTAAGTACTGATAATCTTGCAAAAATTAAAATATCAGTTTTAGACTCAATATACAGTGAAGAACAAGTAAAGGAAATTAACGATTTATTAATTGAAAGTGAAGAAGAAACAATATATCTATATGAAATAAAAAGATATTTAAATAATAAGGAAGCATTATATGTTGAAAGTGAAGATGCTTTTATGGAATCAATGTTTATAGAAATAGATTATAAGATTGATAATAAAAATTATGTATCAATCTTTGCAATAAATACTATAGAATACAATTAGATGAGTTTCTCTTAATTCCTCAAGAATTAATTAATTTGAAAAAAATATTGGAGAATTTTAATTAATAATTATTAATTATTTGTAAGACTCTACTTAAAATATTGGATAGAAATAGGTGTTAAAATGATTGAACTAAAATTTATAGAATTAACCATTCGTATTTTATTAGCAGTTTTTTTAGGCGGAATGGTAGGCTATGAACGAGAGATAAAAGGACAAAGTGCTGGTTTTCGAACTCATATTCTGGTTTGTGTAGGTGCAGCAATTATTGCGTTAATTCAAATACGAGCCACAAATCAAATTTTACAGCTAGCTACTGGTGCATCAGATTATTTACAAATTTTATCAATGGATAATACACGACTCACGGCACAGATAATTAGTGGAATTGGTTTTCTAGGTGCAGGAACAATTATTGTTACCAAAAGGAGTATTAGTGGACTAACCACAGCCGCTTCTATCTGGACAACTGCAAATATAGGTATTGCGGTAGGTATGGGATTTTATGATGTTGCTTTTATTGGAGCTTTTATTATTATTGCCACATTAAATTTTATTAAAAGAAAGCTGAATGTTACAGTAGGTGAAAATTTAGTAGTTCGTTATGTTGATGAAAGAGCTGAGATAGAAATTATTTCGTATTTTAAAAATCATAATATTGGATATTATAGTGCAGAATTTCGTATGGAAAATGAATTAGGTGCAGATAGCGTGGTTTATACAGAGCATTATACTTTAAATATAATTTCTAAAAGTTCACTTTCGGACATTATTAAAGATATTGGAAAAATTGACCATGTGATTTATGCATCTTCTCAGCGACATATGGCTTAATGATTATATTTTATAGCAAGTAGTTTATTTTCATTAGAAAAGAAGTATACTTAACTTATTAAAACTACTAATAGAATGTCTCCCTC
>JARIDA010000007.1 GCA_029257065.1 Tissierellaceae bacterium
AAGAAAGAGTATCTACTATAGTTATGGAGAATTTGAAAAACATAAGAAAGACTGCCTATTCCTTAAAAAGAGCCGACAAAAACCTAAACTCATGGGCATTTTATGAGCTACAAAGCTTTATAGATTATAAAGCTAAACTAGCAGGAATAAAAGTAGTTTATATTAATCCAAAATATACATCTCAAACTTGTAATAAATGCAAATTAGTAGAAAAATCTAATAGGAAAAGAAATCTATATACATGTTATTGCGGAAATAAGGTACATGCAGATTTAAATGCTGCAAGGAATATATGTAATATAGGTATAGAAGCTGTGAATCAGCAATCTGCTTAGATGGTAATAGTCTAAGTGCCTAAGATAGTATATCTACTCTTAGGAGGGGTGTTGACACACCCTTAAGCCTACAAATACTAAGATACTAGAAATAGACTTCTTTTTAATTAGTAGGCAACCTAGTAATTTCTTTATAGGAATCCCCTTTCATGTTAATGGGAGGGGAGGATGTCAATTATTATCACGATGATGTATATAGAGTTGAGGAAATGATAAGGAATAATTTTATTGTAGACCCAGAAAACTCTATAGACAAGGCCAAAAGTATGGAATATGACAGATTTGGATATTTGTCACTACATTATGTAGTTCAATTGGGTGAAAAATTCTATAATAGGAAGGAATATAGAGAGTATAGGGGAATTAAATTTGAAATACAAATAAGAACCATTTTTCAAGATGCCTGGGCAGAAATAGAACATGATTTAGGATATAAAAATGAAAAGGGAATCCCAGATAGGGTAAGAAGAGATTTTTCTAGATTGGCTGGCCTTTTGGAATTGGCTGACAAGGAATTCCAAAGTATAAGAGACTCAATAAATAATTATGAAGATGAAATGATTGAAAAAGTAAAGATTTTAAGAGAGATAATAAAGTTGGATTATACAACTATAAAAAAATATGTGACTTATAATGAAACATATAGAAGCATGATAAATTTTATAGGAAAAGAAATTGAAATTAAAAAGGCGAAAAATATTGGAGAAATGTCTAAATACTTAATATCTGCAGGCATTGTAACATTAAATGAAGTAGAATATTTAATAAATGAGAATCAAAGGTTTATTCTCAATATGATTAAATATGAAAGAGTGGAAATATATAATTATGTGGGAGAAACAGATATATTGCTCTATATTTGCTATGCAAAGCTATTAAAAGAAGAGAATAGTGAAAAGAAATTAATTCAATTTTGGAATGAAAATGGTTATACTAATTCAGATATAAGAAGAGAACATCAAATTGGATGGATTAGAAATATGGAGAAATATATGGAAATGTAAGGAAAATATGGAAAGAAAATAATTTAAATGATATAATTATTTTAGAATATTAGAGAAAGGGTCAATAGATAGGACTATTGACCTTTTTTAATGTTAATATTAAAAAAGGAGTATTTAGATGAGTGAGAAAAATAGAGTGGCACAATCTGCCATTATGATTTCAGTATTTACTTTGATTTCAAAGTTCTTAGGTTTTATCCGAGAGGTTATGATAGCCTCTAAATTTGGTTCTGGAATGGAAACAGACACTTATTTTGTTGCTATGACAGCAACGGTTATAATAGTTGGGACATTGGGCTCAGCATTGAACACCACTCTTATACCTATATTCTCTGAAGTGGGAGAGAAATATGGTCATAAGGGAAAATTAGTTTATTTGAATAATATAATTAATTTAGTAATTATAGTTACAATAATAATGATGGTATTAGGATTTATAGGAGCTCCTTTAGTGGTTAAGATATTAGCAAAGGGATTTGAAGGAGAACAATTTCACCTAGCAGTAAAGTTGAATAGAATAGGATTACCCATAGTTATGATACTTGGTTTAACACATGTATTGGCAGGTTTTTTAAATGGAAATCAAATATTTGGTCCACCGGCAATTGCAGGTATTCCTTATAATATAGTATTTTTAATTTATTTATCCCTATTTGCAGCAATTCCAAAAATAGAGACACTTATGTTAATAACTGTATTTGCAACATTTTTCCAGTTTTTAATTCATGTGCCGGCGGTTAAACATATGAGATATAAATTTAAACCAAGAGTGGATTTTAAAGATCCATTTCTAAGAAAGGCTATGATATTAATAGGGCCAGTTCTTTTAGGATCTGCAGTTCAACAGATAAATGTGGTAATAGATAGGACATTGGCTTCAGAACTTGCTCATGGTAGTTTATCTGCACTTACATATGCAAGTAGAATAAATGAAATGGTAATAGCTGTTTTTGTAATGGCAATAACCACTGTGGTTTTTCCAATGTTGTCTAATGCTTTTGCAAAGGATGATACTGACGGAGTAAAGGAGATACTTAGTCAGGGAGTAAATATAATATTACTGGTAACAGTTCCAGCAACTATTGGAATGATACTGCTTGCAGAACCAGTGGTTTATCTATTTTTCCAAAGGGGAGCTTTTACAGAAGGGGCTACAAATATGACCAGTATAGCCTTAATATTTTATTCTATAGGACTTGTAGGTTCATCTTTAAGATTGATGTTGAATAGAGTATATTATTCTTTTCAAGATACCTTAACCCCAATGAAAAATGGAGCTATAGCAGTAGTAGTTAATATTGTATTTAATTTAATATTAATAAGAAGTATGGGACATGGAGGTTTAGCTTTAGCCACAAGTATATCTGCAACTGTGACTACAATTTTATTATTTATAAGTTTAAGACAAAAAATAGGACCAATAGGTTTAAGTGGATATTTTAATTCTTTTTTAAAAACCACACTGGCATCACTAATAATGGGATTCGTTGTGTATGTTATTTACTATAGGCTAGGAGGATTGCTTCCAGACAAAAAATTGGTTCAAATGCTTATGTTATTAGTATCCATAATGGGTGGAATGCTAACTTATTTTGGAATGTGTATTATATTAAAAATAAAAGAACTTCAATTAGTAATGGATAAATTATTTAAAAAATAATATATATAGAAAAATCTCCAAATTGAATTTTCAATTTGGAGATTTTTTAATTTTTTAAATAGGTATTTTCAAATTCACATATTATATTTATAAGTTTGTTAATATCTTCTTTGGAAACAGGATAGGTTTTCATTTCTCTTTTTACAAAGCAATTCATTACTATATTTCCATTATGTATATGTTTTTCAACTGTATTTATATTGGCTAAGCACTGGATTGCATGTTGATTCTTTAATCTTATTTCTGTAAATCCATTTTTGTCTATTATATTATCTATGAATTTTAAATTTATATATCCAAAGGCAGGATCGTTTTTAAATCTAGGTATTCTGGTTTTAATTGGGATGAAAATATTGTTTTGATCAAATGGAATAGGTACTAGATTTTTCGCATTTATAAACTTTGAATAAACACGTTTGCTCTCTTTTAAATTGATCATATAGTATTTTTCAAGAGCTTTTATAATAGTTGCCAATTTATAATTCAAAACAAAATTATTTCTATCTTGGACTAAAATCTCTGTACAATCTCCAATATTTTCTCTGTATATGGGAACTATTCCCACTAATATATTTTCGTATAATCTTTTCATTTAAATTCCTCCTTAATAATAGAATAACAGAACATGTGTTCGGCATCAAGTTAATATTAAAATCTAATGACTTTTATAAAGTAATTTCAGAAGTTTATAAAAGTCATGGTAAATAGGCAGAAAGAATTATAGATTTTTCTAAACTTCTCATTAAATCTCTTAAAGTCTGGTTTTCCAAATTAATATTAAATCTTATATATTTTCTATAAGAGGTGATATTATGTTTCAAGAATTAGTAAAAAAGGCAAAGCAGGGAGATGTGGATTCCAAGAGAGAAATAGTAATGAATTTACAACCATTATTGGTCAGTTCAATAAGAAAATATTATAATATTAGAGAAGAGTACGAGGATTCAATGCAAGATGGTAATTTATTAATACTTGAATGCATAGAGACTTATGATTATGGGCAAGGAGTGTATTTCTTGGCCTATATAAAGTCTAAGTTGATGTATTTATATTTAAACAAGAACAAGATAAAAAAACATGCAAGTTTAAATGAAAAGTTAGAAGATGGGGAAGGGGAAGTAATTGATTTGATCCAATCTGAAGATATGGATATTCTAGAAAGATTGATTCTATCTCAAGGAAATATGGATTTGTATAATGCATATGAAAAATTAAGTGAAAGAGAAAAGCAAATAATTAGTCTATTTTATATTAAAGGAGATAATATGAAAGAAATTTCTGAAGAATTGGAAATATCTTATAGAACTGTAGTTAATACCAAGACAAATGCTATAGCTAAATTGAGAAAATATTTAGAAAAGTAAGGAGAATTAGATCTATTCGATTTAAAATAATTCAATGGGTTTAATCTATTAAATCTTGAGAAAATAGCAATCTATCTATTGACTATGACAGTCCCTAATGGTATAATATTGTTAGTGAGTGATATTTCACATAAGTATGACCTTATAACTATAAATGAAAAAAGCTATCTTTTTTAAGATAGCTTTTTTGTTTTCTAAAAACAGCCTTTTCCTATAAAAAAGGCTGTTTTTTCTATTTTAAATATAATTAAATAATAATAAAAAAATATACATCAAATATGAAAAAATAATGGTATGATAGAGATTAGAAAGAAAATATTGAAAAGCTAACATTCAGCTATATTGACAGAAGGTGCATTATATTATAGACTATTAGAGTTAAATAGTGATTTATATTGTATATAAATAGGGGGTAAATAAATTGGGTACAAAGTATATATTTGTAACCGGTGGGGTTGTTTCTTCATTAGGAAAAGGAATAACAGCTGCAGGTTTAGGTCAATTATTAAAGAGTAGAGGTTTTAGTGTTAATATTCAAAAATTCGATCCATATTTAAATGTAGATCCTGGAATAATGAGTCCATATCAGCATGGAGAAGTTTTTGTTACAGAGGATGGTGCTGAAACGGATTTAGACTTAGGACATTATGAAAGATTTATAGATGAAAATTTAAATAAAAATTCCAGTGTATCAGCAGGGAAAGTATATTGGTCAGTTTTAAATAATGAAAGAGATGGTAAGTTTGATGGTGGAACTGTTCAGGTTATTCCACACATTACAAATGAAATAAAAGCTAGAATGATGAAAACAGCCAGTGAGAGCAATGTGGATATAGTTATTACTGAAATAGGTGGAACTGTTGGAGATATAGAATCTCTACCTTTTTTAGAGGCTATTAGACAAATTAAATATGAAGTGGGGAAAGAAAATGCTATGTATATTCATGTAACCCTAGTTCCATATTTAAGTAAGGCAGGAGAATTAAAGACTAAGCCAACACAACACAGTGTAAAAGAGTTAAGAGGACTTGGAATTCAACCGGATGTTTTAATTTGTAGAACCGAATTACCACTGGAGCAAAGTTTGAAAAATAAAATTGCATTGTTTTGTGACTTGGATCCAGAAGAAGTTATAGAGAATAGAGATGTATCTACTATATATGAGATTCCTTTGATGTTGGAAGAAAAAGGATTACCAGAATTAGTATTGGAACATTTAAGTTTAGAAGAGAAAAAAGAAGTAGATTTAGAAGAGTGGTCTAAAATAGTCCATATAGTTAATAATCCACAGGGAGAGGTTAATATTGCTTTGGTTGGAAAATATGTTGAATTAAAAGATGCTTATCTTTCAACAGCTGAAGCTATTTTACATGGTGCAATAGCTAATAAAATTGCAGTGAATATTGACTGGATTCATTCTGAAGAAGTAAATGACAGTAATGTTAAGAATATATTACAAAATGTAGATGGAATAATAGTACCAGGTGCATTTGGTGAAAGAGGTATAGACGGCAAGATATCAGCGATTAAGTATGCTAGAGAAAACAAAATTCCTTTCTTTGGAGTGGGAATGGGCATGCAAATGGCAGTTGTGGAGTTTGCTAGAAATGTGGTAGAATTAGAGGGAGCAGATAGTATTGAAATAAACCCTGAAACTGAATATCCAGTAATCAATGCCTCAGAATTAAGAGAGCATAGAGATCAACGTGACAAAGATAAGCCTAAGATGAGATTAGGAACATATCCTTGTAAATTGAAGAAGTCTAGTAGAGCGTCTAAAGTTTATGGTTCAGAAATAATATATGAAAGACATAGACATAGATATGAATATAACTTAGCTTATAAAGACCAATTGGAAAGTAAGGGGCTAATTTGCTCAGGAATTTCTCCAGATGAAAGATTGGTAGAGATTGTAGAATTAGAGGATCATCCTTGGTTTGTAGGAGTTCAATATCATGCAGAATTTAAATCAAGACCAACTAGACCACATCCATTATTTAAAGATTTTATAAAAAATGCATATGAATATGGATTAGATGAGAAATAAAAAATCTTAGTTGTATTAACTTATGAATTTAGGAGGGATGGAGTATGAAAATTAATATGAAATGGAAAAATATCCTGTCAGGATTTTTGGTTTTAATAATTTTAATATCTTCAATACCTACATACGGTGCTTCAGCTAGATTTAAAGATGTACCTAAAAGTGAATGGTACTATGAGTATGTAGATAGAATGGCAGATTTAGGATATCTGGAAGGAAAAGGAAATGGAGTATTTGATCCAGAAGGAAATCTTACTTTTATGGAATCCATGGCTGTGTTTTCTAGATTAACAAAACCAACAGATAAAGAAAAATCAAATGCAAAATCCCAATATGAAGGATTAATGAAAGAGTTAAATGTAAAACAGGATTGGGAGAAAGAAGCCTTATCCATGGGCCTTTATAGGGGAATAGTTTCAGTGAATGAGGTTAGAAATGCAAGTAAAGGAAATTTGTTTCATAAGCCTATTCAAAAGGTAGCAGCTGCAACTTTTTTAGCAAAGGCAATGGGCCTAGATGATGAAGCTAAGGAATTAACAGTAATATTTATAGACTACAAAGATGTTTTAGAAATAGACACATCACTTAGAAAATATATTAAAGTATTACAAGATGCAGATGTACTTGATAAAGATGGAGATGGTGGTGGATATTTTCATCCAAAAGAGGCTATAAGAAGAAAGATAATGTCCACAATGGTTTCAAGAGCACATGACTATTTACAAGATAAACCATTAAATGGTGGAGAAGATATTAAAAAACCAGAAAAACCAGAAAAGGAAGAAGAAATAATTATAGAAGTAAAGGGTATTGTCAATAGAATAACAGACGAAATAGGTAGAAAGTTTTTAGTTATAGACAATAATTATGGTGATGAGGAAAGTTTTATTTTAGAAAAAGACACTGATATAAGAGTAGATGGAAGTAGGGCAAAAGTAGATGACCTTAAAAGAGGACAGGAAATCACAATAGAAATAAAGTTGAAGACAAGGGAAGTAATCTCTATTAAGTCTAAAAATGTGGAAGAGGATGTTGAAGGTGTAATAACTTATTTATCCACAGTTAATAAAGAAATTAGAATAGAGAGAAATATAAATGGAAAAGTCAAAGCAGAGACCTATGACTTAGAGGATAATGTAAAAGTCAAAATAGATGGTAGGAGCTCTACTTTATTAAATCTTAGAAATGGAGATTTTGGAAAACTAAATCTCAGAAGTAATAAAGTATATAATATTGATGCTAATTCAGAAGATCTAAAAATTAGAGGAGATATTACAGAGATAAAGAAAGTTAAGGATACTAGAAACAATGAATATGAGATTAAAGTAAAAAATAAAGATGAAGAATATAAGGTTCTTGTTGATTATAAAACAGATATAGACAGAGATAGAAAGTCATCTAGACCAGAGGATTTAAGAAAAGGTGATGATGTTTATATAATTGCTAGATATGATATTGAAAAAGCTATGTATCTTGCAGATGAAGTGGATGCAAAAGTGGTAACAGAAAAAATTACTGGATATGTATTAGAGATAAGTACTAGATTAAATCAAAATCCTTTAGTTAAAATTAAAAATAGAGAGAATAATAAAGAAGAGTCCTATGAGCTGATAAGTGGAGCATATATAAGAGTGGATGGAAAAACAGTATCCACACTTCCGTATAATCCAGGTTATCAGGTGGAGCTATATATAGAAGGTGGAACTGATATAGTTGAGGCCTGGGCAGAATCAGCAGGTATGGAAACTAGTATAGTTGGTAAAATAGACTATATAAACACTAAGGACGATTATATTGAAGTAGAAGTACAAAATATATCAACTGATTTAGGGGATAAAAAGATTATAAGGGTTTATATAGAAGATGATACACTTATTAGTAATAGACATTTAGAAAAACTTAATATTAAAGATCTATATAGAAATGATTTAGTGAATGTGGTTGGTATCTATAAGGGTGCTAACTTTGTAGCAGATACAATACAAATAAGATAATGAATTGAAATGAAAAGCCTTGGAATAAATTCCAAGGCTTTTTTGTGTAAATTTATTCTGTTCTTATTGCTTCAAGTGCACTTAGATTCATAGCTCTTTTAGCAGGAAAGAAACCAGCTAAAAGTCCTATTAAAACTGAAAAGCCTAATGCACCTAGAGAAAGGGGAATTGGTATTATGGAGATTTTACTTTCAGAATAGAATCCCATTGAGTTCATAAAGCCTGCTCCAAAAGTATTTAGTAATAATGAAACTATATAGGAAAAAATCAATCCAACTATTCCTCCTAAAAGCCCAATTACGCCTGCTTCTAATAGAAATAATCTTCTAATATCCACTATTGAAGCTCCAATAACTTTCATAACCCCAATTTCCTTGGTTCTCTCATAGATACTCATGATCATTGTATTTGTAATACCTATAGCAGCTACTATTAAAGAAATAGCTCCTATTCCTCCTAATATGGCTTGAATCATAAAAGATTGTTGTTTAAAAGAATCTAACTCCTCTGTTAAGCTATAGGCTTCAAATCCCATATCTTTAATCAGATTTTGAACTTCCATAACATTATCAACTTCATTAACTTTTACTATTATACTAGTAAATTCTTCTAACCGAGTTGAATTTCTGCTACCAGAATCAGAAGTTCTATTGGATTCTTCCATTAGCTTTCTAAGTTGATCAATAGGCATAAAAATGCTATAGTCTGTGGAATAATCTCCCTGTGTAAAAACTCCTACTACTTTTATGGGATATTCCTTAGGAGCTTTAGAATCAGCTCCATCCAATCCAAATTCATCTCCTATGACTAATTTTAATCTTTCATTTATCACATCAATAACTATTTCTTGATAAGTGTTGGATTTAGGATTGTAGAAGTTGTTTTTAATCTCTCCACCAAAAACTAGATTCATTTTATCACCAGTGTGAAGCAATCTTCCTTCTTCAACTTCATAGCCAAAACTTTCCATTATATCTGGATTAACCCCAACAATAGAGGCAGAAGTTTCATTTCTTCCAGCCTTTATTGTTCCAAAGGACTGTATAGTAGCATTTACAGCCTCCACATGAGGAATTTGCTCTAGTTTTAAGACAGACTCTCTATTCAATTTAGCTGAATTAGGAGTTCCTGTAGTATTCCCCATATCCGGTCCATAGCCCTCCATTACATTTATATGTGTTAAACTTCCCCAACTGGCCATTTGATCTTTTTGGGATTGACTCATACCAAAACCAAGACTAAGCATTACAACTATGGAACTTGTGCCGATCATTACTCCTAAAACAGTTAAAAATGTTCTTAGTTTTCTTCTCCAAAGATTTTGAGTTGCCATTCTAATCAAATCTATATTATTCATCTAAAAGATCCCTATCTTCCCGTTCTTGTTTTTTCTTTTTATAAAATTTAAACCCAATAATGCTGGCTAGTATTAAAAAAACTATTAGAATTGGAGTTTTAAATCTATTTAGGAAACCCTGTGGTTCTTCAGGCTCAAAACCCTCTGGAAACTCTTCATCCACCATATCTGAAACATTAAGTGTAAAGGATCTTCTCTCTTCTTGAACCAATCCCATAGAATCTTCAAAGGTAAATACCAAGTCTCCAATTAATTCTCCTGGCATATTAGGAATAACCGTTCCATCAAAGTATTCACTGGTACCAGGATTGAAATTACCTATATAATAAGTTGAGTTTTCAGTTTGAAAATCCCCTTCTAATTTTACCATCATATTATAAAGTGTTGACTTACCTGTATTGTAAAACTCAGCAGATATGGGAACAGGTTCTCCTATGAAAACTTCTGGAAAATAGTTTAATTCAGCAATTTCTAATTTAGATTTTTGAAATACTGGAACTCCTATAAGTTCTGTAGCCTTATATTCTTCTGCCTGACTATCTTCATATTCAAAGTTAGCAGTTATAGTATGAGTCTTAGCCGCAGCATCAGGAATCGTAAACATGGTGATTGATTTTTGAACTCTACCCTTTGGAGGAATAGAATCTATATAAAAGGTGTTAGAACTATTAACAGGTGTAAAAACAGAACTTCCTGAGCTTGGACTATTCTCTCCCTCTGAAATATTAGGCTCTGCAGTTAAAAATATTTTTATGTTTTTAACTGATTTAGAAGAATTAGTATTATAGAAGGAGAGATGCATATCAAAATTCTTTCCAGCTTCAACCATATCCGTTGAGAAGGTGTATTTATCTATGATTAACTTTGGAACAGGAGATTTAGCATCCTCATCTGCACTAGGATTATCCACAAAAATACCTAGAAATTGTTGAAGTTCATATTTTTCTTCACCTTCTTTAAAATCATCAGTGCTTTCCACCAAAATATTTATAGGATAGTTTCTAGTGGGAGCCTCTTTTGTTGCAAAAAAACTAAAATTTAAACTCTTCTTCTCTCCTGGTTTTAAATCATCTATTTTAATTGTTGTAACTGATTTGGGAACCAATCCATCTCTATCTGGTAAATCCGCTGTAATTATAATATTTCTAGCAATATCTTGACCTCTATTTCTTAAATCAAAGGAAATATTTGCAGTGGAATTTCCTCTGATTTGATTAGGACTTTTAATATTTTCTATTATTAAACTAGAATTTTGTTTGCTAATTCCCTTAATAGGAATAAAAAACTTATGTTCTTCCTCGAGGATTTGTCCTCTTAGATTCTTATATCTCAATTTTAATATAAGTTCATGATTTCCAGCTTTTAACTTTTGAGAAGCACGAAGAGAAAATTGATTGAATACAGCCCCTCTGCTAGTAACTCCTGAAATGGTTGATTTATTGGTTCCACTTGCCAAGGAAAAACCATCCTTATCCAATCCTTCAAGAGAAATCTGAACATCTCTAACGGGAATTAAACTTAAATTTCTAATGGAGAAGCCTAAAACCATATTATCACCAGGACTAACACCATCCTCTGGATCAATATAAACACTATCCACTATTAATTGATTATCATTCCCATCCCCAGAAACTCTAAGATAAACTGTATCAGTAGAGGTGAAAGGAATATTATATTCATTATAATAGTTGAATTTTACATTAATAGGATAGGTCTTTTCTTCTGCAAACTGATCGATCTGAATTCTAAAGGATAAATTCTTATCATCTCCACTAGAAAGCCTACTAACATCATCAAAACCAGAGCCATCTATATAAACGCCTTGAGTATCATCCAGTGTTATAGAAGCTGATACGTCCCTGGCCCTATGCTGACCTGTATTTTTGATTTTAATAGGAATACGGATATTTTCACCTGATTTTCCCAGAGTTGTTTTATTGCCTACGATGCTAATATTAGGTATATATTTAGATTCATCGATTGACTCTTCTTCTTTTTCTGGCTCTTTTTCAGGAATAGTTTCTTTAGCTCTAAAAATATCTATGGAAGATGAAAAGGATCTCTCTATATCTTTTCCATCAATAATTTCTGTATAGATTATTTCTATGGGAAGATTAGTATTTTTACCTCCATCATAGATTAATCTGAATGATACATCTTTACTGTAATTACCATCGGCGAAGGATAAAGCTTTTGTCATTTCTTCTCCTAAAAGTCTGAAATTCCCAGCTGTTTGTACTTTTACTTTAGTATTTTGAATCTCCTTATTAGTGTTTATTTTAAAATAAAGCTTTAATTCAAAAACCTCTCCAGGAGAGATTTCTTTGCTCTCATCAGGAATTATTTCAAAGTTTGTAATTATAATTGGATTTGAATCTGCTATGGCATCCACTGGAAATTGAATAAAAATCATTATAAATGCTAAGATAAAACTTAAAAATCTCATATTTGGTTTCATATTCCTAACTCCTCCTTTTTTCCGTTTTTTATTATGAATTTGTTTTTCTTTATCTCCTCAATATTTCCATCTCTTAACCGGACTATCTTATGTACATAATCAGAAATTTCCTCGTCATGAGTAACTATAATAAGGGTTTGGTCATGTTTATAAGCTAAGCCTGTCATAAGCTCCATTATTTCAAAAGTAGTTCTAGTGTCTAGATTACCAGTAGGTTCATCTGCAAATATTATTTCTGGTGCTCCAACAAAAGCTCTTGCAATACTAACCCTTTGTTGCTGGCCTCCACTTAACTCTGAGGGTTTGTGATTCATTCTGGATCTTAATCCTACAGATTCCAAAATTTCCTTAGCCATTTTTTCTCTACGCTTTTTAGATATGCCTTGAAATATTAAACCTAAACTCACATTTTCAAGAGCAGTTAAAGTTGGTATTAGATTGTAGGATTGAAATATGAAGCCAATATACTTCTGTCTGAATCGGGTTATCTGCTCCTCATTCATTAAGTGGATTTTATGATTGTTAATTATTATAGATCCCTTTGTTGGTTTCTCCAATCCAGCCATCATATTTAACAAGGTGGACTTCCCAGAACCAGAAGTACCTAATAGGCAGATAAATTCACCTTTTTGAATGTTCAAATTTATATTGTTAAGGGCAATGATCTTTTCATCTCCCATTTTATAGACCTTACTAAGATTTGTTAACTTTATTAAAATTCCCAAAATTCTCACCTCTTATTTGTTTAGTAAATTATAGCATACTTAATAGTCTTAGTTAGTGACAAAATAGTTAATTCACATATATTAATTTGTTTTATTTCATTGTTGTATAATAACTGTTGTGATAGAATTATGAGAGTATAATAAAAGGACTGATAGAGTTGAAAAGAATATTAAGTTTAATGTTTTCTATATTAATATTAGCTAGTTTTTTAACTAGCTGTGAAGAAAAAAAAGATATTAAAGATTTAAAATCTGATATACCCATTCTTCTATATCACAGTGTGATTCCAAAACTAGAAGAAGAACATAGCAGAAGTATGTTTGTCAGTGAAGTGAATTTTGAAAAGGATTTAAAATATTTAAAGAAAAATGGATATGAAACTATTTCTTTGGAGCAAATGGAGGATTATTATCTAGGGGAAGAGATTCAACTTCCAAAAAAACCTATAGTGATAACTTTTGATGATGGATATTTAAATAATTATGAATATGCTTATCCATTATTAAAAAAATACGATACTAAGGCAGTAATATATTTAATTGGTTGGTCTGTAGGCAGAGATACTTTTATAGACTCTGATAAAGAGATAACCCCACATTTCAACTGGGAACAGGCAAGAGAGATGTATGAAAGTGGTCTTATTCAATTTGGTTCCCACACATTTGACTTGCACAATGAACAAGGTCTTTCCTATGGATATGGGAAAGAGGTTGGATTTGGACTTGCAATAATGGATGATGAAAGTGATGAAGAATATAAAACTAGAGTAGAGGAGGATTTGAAAAAATCCAAAATTATGATAGAAGAGGAAATAGGGCAAGAGGTTACTAGTATTGCATATCCATATGGAGAGTATAATGAAACTTTACTAGATATGCTGGAAGAGTTAGGGTTTAAATCAGGTCTTATTACTGAAAGTGATCAGGAGAGTAAATCCCCTTTTACCATAAGACGACAAATAATAACAGAAGATAGAAGAATTTCAGATATATTATAATGAGGTGATAATTTGATATTTACATCATATAGTTTTTTTGGTTTTTTAATAATAGTTTTTTTAGGATATAGAATTTTACAGAAACTTAAAATGAGACCAATAGCAGATATTTGGTTAATATTAGCCTCCTTTTATTTTTATTATAAGGGAGCTCCAGATTTTTTCGTTTTTTTCTTAGGAAGTATATTTTTTAATTATGTAATAGGAACCACCTTATTAAAAACAGAAGATGAGAGAAGTAGAAAGTTTCTACTATTTCTTGGGTTATTCCAGAATTTAGCACTTTTAGGATATTTTAAATATACTAATTTTTTTATAACTACAATAAATTCAGTAGGAGGATTTGACTTTGCCTTAAGAGATATAGTTTTACCCATAGGAATATCCTTTTTTACATTTCAATTAATAGCCAATATAGTGGATTGTTATAATGGAGAGGCAGAAGGCTATTCAGTGGTAGATTATTTGTTATTTATAACATTTTTTCCACAGTTAATAGTAGGACCAATAGTGCATCATGCATATATAGTCCCTAAATTCCAAGAGGAAGATCAACCACTATTTAATAGAAAAAATTTCTTCTTAGGATTATTTATATTTGCTATAGGATGTGGAAAAAAAGTATTATTGGCGGATCCTCTTACAGGATATGCAAAGTTGTTTTTTCAAGATGTAGGTGCACACAATATGCTTGATGGATGGTTGTCATCTCTATCTTATACATTGTCCTATTATTTCGACCTTTCAGGATATGCGGATATGGCAATAGGTATGGGATTGTTTTTTAATGTTAAATTACCGGAGAACTTTAATTCTCCTTATAAAGCAACTAATTTTAGAGATTATTGGAGAAGATGGCATATGTCTCTTTCCAATTTTTTAGGTACATATGTATTTAGAAATGTATTTGATAAATCCAAGGGGAGCAGAAGTTTTTATTTTGCAACTATGGTAACTTTTTTTGTGTCAGGATTTTGGCATGGGGCAGGTTGGCAATTTATACTTTGGGGAGTTATTAATGGATTATTAGTGTGTATATCCAATTATATAATTAGATCAGAAATTGATTTTCCGAAATTTCTAGCTTGGCCAATAACATTCCTATTTGTAATCTTAACAAGAATATTATTTGTATCAAAAGGACTGAAAAGTTCATTCCAAGCCTTTGCAACCTTAGTGGACACATCCATATTTGCTAATATGGATTTTGCAGGTATTGCGAGTACTTTGAAACAGTTCTTTGTATTTAATGGAAATACGGTAATAACTTTGTTAATTGCTATGGGAATAGCATTTTTTGCCAAAAACACTAGAGAAATAACTGAGGATTTCGAATTAGGATATGGACATGCTGTAGTTATAGGTCTGTTACTTACAATTACATTGGTTCAAATGACAGTAGTTTCAGATTTCCTATACTTTCAGTTTTAATGGAGGAATAATATGAAATTAAATTTTAAAAAATGGTTTTTTATTTTAGCTATAACAGGTATTATAACCTTGTTGTTAATATGGACATTTAACTATATGACAGACCCATTTGGGACTTTTGGAGATAAATGGATGAATATGCATGGATATAATATGACTATGAATCCTAGAATTGCTAAGATAGGATATTTAGATCGCTTTAATAAAAATTATAATTCCTATATTATAGGAGGTTCTAAATGTAGTTCAATAGATCCAGAAAAGTTAAATGATTATTATGGTGGGAATACAAGTTTTTATAGCATGCTTATGTATGGTGGAGATTTTTATGACTATGAGAAGACACTTCATTATTTAGTGGAAAACTATGAGGTGGATAATATAATTATTCATAAGAGTATGCATGAAATAAGTCATTATCATGAAATTAAAGATGAAATAAATAATGAATTACATGGGAAAGTATTGGAAGAGAATGAATTGAAGTTTAATTTTAAATTTCTAACCCTTAATACTAGATACGGTTTGGATAAGATAGAATCATATTTTAAAAGAAATTATGATAAAAGAGTTGATAATGACTTTATACCAGAGACGGGAGTTTATGATAAATCCCTTAGAGATAGAGAAGAGCTTGGAACAGAAGAAGAATTTATAGAAAAGTATCCAGAATTCAAAATGGAATTATCAAAAATGGATTCTAGTGGGGCAGAAGAAAATTTAAAGGCTCTCAAGAGAATGAAGGAATATTGTGACAGTAGAGATATAGATTTTCAATTTGTAGTAGCACCAACTTATCATAAGGAAATGGATAGATATGAAGAGGAAGGTGTGGAGAAGTTTTTAACAGAAGCTTCAGAAATAATAGGATTTTGGGATTTTTCAGGATATAATTCACTAAGCGAAGATGCCAGAAATTTCTATGATGCAATGCATTATAGAAATTCTCTAGGAGAATTGATGTTGGCTAGAATTTTTGAGGATAATTCTATTGAAGTTCCAGATGATTTTGGTAAGTATAGAAAATCAGGAGAAATTATAAATGATTGAAGAGAATAGTTAGTTGTGATATAATATTAACAGAGTAGATATTTATTTATAAAATATAGGAGGTATATAAGGATGGGAGAAGTTAGTTTAAAATTAAGAATGAGTGCAAAAGATGCACATTATGGTGGAGGACTTGTAGACGGTGCTAAAATGTTAGCATTATTTGGTGATGTTGCAACAGAACTTCTTATAAGAGAAGTTGGAGATGAAGGATTATTCGTAGCTTACAATGACGTTTCATTTACAGCACCAGTACATGCAGGAGATTTCTTAGAAGTAGTAGGAAAAATTACTAAAAGAGGAAATACTTCATTCGGAATGGAATTTGAAGCTATAAGATATATAGCTCCAAGACCAGATGTAAACGATTCAGCAGCAGACGTACTAGAAGAACCAGTTGTAGTTGCTAAAGCATCAGGAACTTGTTTAGTACCAAAAGATAGAAGAAGATAATTTAAACTATGAAAAGATCATCCTCTGGATGGTCTTTTTATATGATTATATTAAAATAAAACTTTGTTAAAAAATTAATTAATTAGGATTTAAAAATAACACAATATGTGTTATGATATAATTATTGTAATATGACTAAAAAATAGATTAATTTTAAGTAGGAGGAAATAATTATGGAAAAACTAATAATTACAGCTGCTATATCAGGAGCTGAGGTAACTAAGGAACAAAATCCTAATGTACCATACACAGTAGAAGAAACAGTTAAAGAGGCGAAATCAGCTTACGATGCAGGTGCAAGTATAATTCACTTACATGTAAGAGAAGATGATGGTACACCAACACAGGATAAAGAAAGATTTAAAGTTGTTATGGATGCAATTTTAGAAGAGTGTCCAGATGTTATAGTTCAACCTTCAACAGGTGGAGCAGTTGGAATGACTGATGAAGAAAGAATGCAACCAACTGAACTTAAACCAGAAATGGCTACATTAAGTACAGGAACAGTAAATTTTGGTGGAGAAGAAGTGTTTATAAATACAGATACTTCAATACAAAACTTTGCTAAAATGATGCTTGAAAGAGGAGTTAAGCCAGAAGTTGAAATATTTGAAAAAGGTATGGTAGACGCGGCTAAAGCATATATTAAACAAGGTCTATTAAAAGAACCAGTACATTTTGACTTTGTATTAGGGGTTTCAATGGCAGCAGAAGCAAGAGACTTAGCTTTCTTAGTAGATAGTATACCAGCAGGTTCAACATGGACAGCAGCAGGTTTAGGAAGACATGAACTTGGATTAGGAGCTATAGCAATAGCTATGGGTGGACATGTAAGAGTTGGATTTGAAGATAATCTATACTTTGAAAGAGGAGTATTAGCTGAAAACAACGGACAATTAGTTGAAAGAATAGCTAAAATTTCAAAATTAATGGGTAGAGAAATAGCTAGTCCAGATGAAGCAAGAGAAATATTAGGATTACCTAAAAGAGGATAATTTATTAAAAATTAATAAATTAACACCGAGATAAAACTATCTCGGTGTTTTTGTTTGAGATAAATAAATTTTTCAAAGATGTATATATATTATAAAGGCTGTATATATAGGTAAAATGAAAGAAATAAACATAATTATACAACCTTAATAGGATATCTGTTATAATGGAGATAAGAATATAAAAGTTATATATTAATGGAGGTAGTGGAAATGTTAGTAACGGGAAATGAAATTTTACTAGATGCACAAAAAAGAGGATATGCAGTAGGTGCTTTCAATGTTAACAATATGGAAATAATTCAAGCTATTATTGAGGCGGCAGAAGAGACTAGATCTCCAGTTATAATACAAGCAAGTCAAGGTGGAATAGAGTATGCTGGGATTGACTATTTATCAGGACTTGCTAAAGTGGCAGCAGAAAAAGCTACAGTTCCAGTGGCGATTCACCTGGATCATGGAACTGATTTTGGACAAATAGTTTCATGTATTAGACATGGATTTTCATCTGTAATGATAGATGCTTCCAAACTACCACTTGAGGAAAATATAGCAGAAACTAAAAAAATAACAGAAATAGCCCATGCAGTAGGTGTTAGTGTTGAAGCTGAATTAGGTAAAATAGGTGGAACAGAAGATCATATTTCAGTGGATGAAGCAGATGCAACATATACTGATCCAGAAGAGGCTAAATACTTTATGGAAAAAACAGGAGTTGACTCATTAGCTATAGCTGTGGGAACTGCACATGGTGTATATCAGGGAGAGCCAAATATAGATTTTGATAGAATAACAGAAATAGCTAAATTAGTAGATGTACCATTAGTACTTCATGGATCATCAGGAGTAGCATATGAAGATTTAAAAGAAGCTATATCAAGAGGAATATGTAAAATTAATATAGATACTGATTTAAGAGCATCATTTACAAATACAGCAATAGAATATGCAAAAAATAATCCAGATAACATAGATCCTAGAAAAATGTTAGGACCTGCAAGAGAAGCTATGAAAGCGACTATTAAAGAAAAAATGGAAGTTTTTGGATCTGTTGGAAAAGCAGATTAATCAAAAAAATAGATGCAAGGGCACAAGAGATAAAGTATAATGTTTTTATAGACAAATAAAATGATTGAATAAATTTATTATAAAAGAATTGATCAATCAAATGTTAGGAGTGTTATGATGGATAGAAATTTAGCATTAAATTTAGCTAGAGTAACAGAAGCAGCAGCTCTTTCAAGTGGAAAACTTCTAGGTAGAGGAGACAAGAATGCTGCAGATCAAGCGGCTGTAGATTCTATGAGAAGAATGTTTGACACATTGGATATTGATGGAACAGTTGTAATTGGTGAAGGTGAGATTGATGAAGCACCTATGCTATATATTGGAGAGCAAATAGGTAAGAGAAGAGAAGACAGTTTAAAAGTTGATATAGCAGTAGATCCATTAGATGGAACCGTATCAGTTGCTAAAGGACTTCCTAATGCAATATCTGTAGTTGCAATTGCCCCAAAGGGAACTCTACTAAATGCACCAGATGTATATATGAAAAAAATAGCTGTAGGACCAAAGGCAAAAGGTGCTATAGATATAAATAAATCAACTAAAGAAAATATAGAAAATGTTGCAAATGCCTTAGGAAAAAATGTATCAGATGTAACTGTTACTTTATTGGATAGACCAAGACATGATATTTTGGTTCAAGAGATAAGAGATACAGGTGCTAGAATAAAAATGATTACAGATGGAGATGTATTAGCTGCAATATCCACTTGTTTTGACTATACAGATGTTGATATACTAATGGGTATAGGTGGTGCACCAGAAGGAGTTTTGGCAGCAGCAGCTTTAAAATGTTTAGATGCTGATTTTCAAGGTTTATTAGCTCCTAAAGGAGAGAAACAAGAAAAAAGATGTGAAGAGATGAATGTAGATATAGATAAAGTCTACAAGATAAATGATTTGGTTATGGGCAAAGAGGTTGTCTTTTCAGCTACAGGAGTTTCTCATGGAGAGCTTTTAGATGGAGTTAAATATCATCAAAAAGATAGAGCATCTACTCATACATTAGTGTTAAGATCTGAAACTGGAACATTAAGATTTATACAAGCTGAGCATCAATTGGATAAAAAACCAAAATATGCAAAATAATAGAATGATATAACAATCTAAGGATATCCTTAGATTGTTATAAGTATAGAGGAAAAGAGGTGTATAATGAATAAAGAAGAATTAAATGAGAAAAATATGACTGAGCTAACTGAAATGGCAAAGGAGCTTAAAATTCCCAGTGCCTATAGATATAAAAAAGCAGAATTAGTTAAATTGATTCATGCTAATTTGAATTCTGAGGATACTAGTTCAAAAAAGTCCAATGGAATAGATATAAAAAAGTTGAATATGAAAGGTCTTTCTGATGAAGCCAGTGAAGAAATAGAGAAGCAAGATGTGGTTAATGGAGCAGAGGGAATACTTGATATACATCAAGATGGATATGGTTTTTTAAGAACGGATAATTACTTATCTGGAGAAGAAGATATATATATATCACCTTCACAGATTAGAAGATTTAAACTTGATACAGGTGACAAAATATTTGGTATAACCAGAGATCCTAATCAGGGAGAGAGATACAAAGCTCTACTTTATGTTCAATCTGTTAATGGTATGGATCCAGAAACTGCAAGAAATAGGCCAAGATTTGACTCTTTGACTCCAATATATCCAAAGGAAAGATTAAGATTGGAATCAAAAAAAGATGAATTGGCAACTAGAATCATAGATTTAATCTCACCTATAGGAAAAGGTCAAAGAGGTATGATAGCCTCCCCACCTAAAGCAGGAAAAACAACTCTTATAAAATTAGTAGCTAATGCTATTGCTAGAAATCATCCAGAAGTGGAAATCATAGTATTATTAATAGGAGAAAGACCAGAAGAGGTTACAGATATGAAAAGATCTGTAAAAGGTGATGTGGTTTATTCAACTTTTGATGAATTGCCTCAACATCATGCCAAAGTTTCTGAAATTGTCCTGGAAAGGGCAAAAAGACTTGTAGAACATGGTAAGGATGTGGTTATTCTACTGGATAGTATAACTAGACTTGCCAGAGCTTATAATCTAACAATACCATCTTCAGGAAGAACACTTTCAGGAGGACTTGATCCAGCAGCACTTCACAAACCAAAGCGTTTCTTTGGGGCAGCAAGAAATATTGAAGAGGGTGGAAGTTTAACTATATTGGCAACTGCACTTGTGGAAACGGGAAGTCGAATGGATGATGTTATATTTGAAGAGTTTAAGGGTACAGGTAATATGGAGCTACATTTAGATAGAGCATTATCTGAAAGAAGAATATTTCCTGCTGTTGATATAACTAAATCAAGTACAAGAAAAGAAGAGTTGTTGTTAAATCAAAAAGAATTAGAAGCCATTTGGCATATAAGACGAGGAATGAGCAATGTAGGTACACAGGAATTTACAGAAACATTTGTAAATAATCTGGTAAGATCTAAGGATAATGATGAATTTGTAGATAAAATTCGAAAAAACTTATATTAATAATTCTTTTTATAGTTGAAATAAAAAAAAACATATGTTATAATTTAATAGTTAAATTGTAAGAAGTTTTAAATGGCTATAAATTAGCATATTATGAAATGAGGTGAACAGGAAGTGAAAGCAAATATACATCCAGAATATAAAGAAGCTACAGTAACGTGTGCATGTGGAAACACTTTTACTACTGGTTCAGTTAAAGACGAATTAAAAGTTGAAGTATGTTCAGAATGTCATCCATTCTATACAGGAAATCAAAAATTCGCTGAACGCGGTGGCCGTATTGAAAGATTCAATAAAAAATATGGAAGAGATTAATAAAAAACAAAGGTTAGTTGCGTCCATGATGCACTAACCTTTATTTTTTTATAAATAAGGAGGTCCTTTATGAAAATCAAAGATTTAAAAAGGGTTCCCAAACATATAACTTCCATAGGTGGACAAGCTGTTATAGAGGGAGTTATGATGCGTGGACCTAAAGACTTAGCTGTTTCCATAAGAAAACCAAATGGTGAAATAGAATTAAAAACAGAAAAATTAAATACATTGGGAATGAGACATAAAATTTTCAGACTACCATTTATAAGAGGGGTAGTGGGACTTATAGAGTCATTGATGATGGGAACTAGAATACTAACATATTCTGCAGAGTTTTTTGAAGATGAAGATGAAGAAGAGGAAAAAGAAGGGTTATTTGATAAAATATTTAAGGATAAGGCTGAAGATATTATGATAGTCTTAACTGTTATGACTTCTATAATCTTAGCTGTAGTACTCTTTATGTTGGTGCCTACTATAATAACAAATATATTTAGAAATATTGTAAGTAGTGATTTAGGTCTTAATTTAATAGAAGGTTTGGTTAGAATAATAATATTCTTTGTCTATGTTATATCCATATCTAAAATGGAAGATATAAAGAGAGTTTTCCAATATCATGGTGCAGAGCACAAAACTATTCATTGTTATGAAAATGAAGAAGAGTTAACAGTTGAAAATGTAAAAAAATATCCTATATTACATGCCAGATGTGGAACTAGCTTTCTTTTCATGGTAATGATAATAAGTATATTAGTTTTGTCCTTTTTTGGTTGGCCTAATCCACTTCAAAGACTTTTAAATCGTATAATTATGTTTCCGGTAATAGCTGGAATATCATATGAAATAAATAGATTAATAGGAAAAAGTGGATCCGATCTTGCTTTTTATCTCTCCTATCCAGGGCTTATGATTCAAAAGTTAGCAACAGTTAAAGAGCCAGATGATGAACAGATTGAAGTTGCTATTCTGTCTTTAGAGGCTGTATTAACTGGGGATAAAGATGAAGATAAATGGTAACTATAAAGAAATTATTAGAAGATTATAAAGCAGAATTAACAGAAGCTATAATGATATTATCAAAATTAATGAAAGTGGATAAATCTTATATATATACTCATATAGATGAGGAATTATCAGAAGAAATAGTTCGTGATTTCAATTATATAATGGATAAAAGAAAACAAGGACATCCAATACAATATCTATTAGGTGAAAAAGAATTTATGGGATTATCCTTTATAGTTGGAAAGGGAGTCTTGGTTCCTAGAAATGATACAGAAGTATTAGTGGAGTATTTAATAGATTATATAAAAGATGACAGAAAGAAAGTATTGGATATTGGCTTTGGAAGTGGGACAATAGGATTGAGTTTAGCCTATTATTGTAAAGGAATAGATTTAACAGGTGTGGATATTTCTGAAGATGCTGTTAGGATAGCAAATAAAAACAGGGAGAAATTCGCACTAGAAAATGTCAAATTATTAAAGGGGAATTTATTTGATCCAATTGGAGAAGATAAATTTCATATAATAGTTTCAAATCCTCCATATATACCAAAATGGGAAATAGAAAAGTTAGAAAGCCAAGTAAAGGACCATGAGCCAAGAATAGCTTTAGATGGTGGGGAAGATGGTTTGGATTTTTATAGAAAGATCACTAAAGATAGCAAGAACTATTTAGCCTCTAATGGAATGTTAATATATGAAGTAGGGTATAATCAAGGGAAACAGGTAAAAGATATTTTATTAGAAAATGGATTTACTGATATAGTTATATTGAAAGATCTACAAGGATATGGAAGAGTTGTCTTAGGATTTTATAGGTAGGTGTGAAAATGTTAGAATTAATTCAATTGTTTACTTCTTTCTTTAAATTAGGAGCATTTAGTTTTGGTGGTGGATATGCAATGATTCCCCTAATAGAGTCTGAAATAATAAATAAATATGGATGGCTTACAAATGCAGAATTTGTTGATATTGTTGCTATATCAGAAATGACACCAGGACCTATTGCTATAAATGTAGCTACATTTTTAGGATATAGAGTAAGTGGAATTTTAGGATCCGCAGTAGCAACACTTGCTGTAGTCTTGCCAAGTTTTTTTGTTATGAGTTTACTTATGTATGTAATAACAAAATATGAGGATTCTAAATATATAGATTGGGCATTAAAGGGCATAAGGCCAATAGTGCTTGGATTAATAGCTTCAGCAGCAGTAACTATTGGAAGAGGCGCAGTGCTTGGACTTAAATCAGTTTTAATTGGTGCCTTAATGTTTTATCTGGTAGGGATAAGAAATAAAAGTGGAATAGGTGCAATTATACTTTCAGGAATTTTAGGAGTTGTATTGTTTTAAAGGAGACTAGATATGTTACTAGAAATGTTTTTTATATTTTTTAAAATAGGAGCATTTACCTTTGGTGGAGGATTTGCAATGATTCCTATAATTCGAGAGGAGATAGTTGAGAAAAAGGGCTGGATTAAAGAGGAAGAATTTTTAGATGCTATTATAGTATCTCAAAGTGCTCCAGGACCTGTAGCAGTAAATTTAAGTGTTTATACAGGATATAAATTATTAGGAGTTCCTGGAATGATAATAGCAGTAATAGGAACAACTCTACCATCTTTTTTAATTATACTAGTGGTTGCCAGTCATTTATATCAATATAGAAATAATGAAATGTTAGATAGAGTATTTGCAGGAATAACTCCAGGAATAGTAGGTCTTGTTCTTGCTGCAGTTTATAAACTTAAAAAGAACTCTGGATTTGGTATGGACAAAGTAATTATGGCTATTATAGCTTTTATTATTATTGTATTTTTAAATATAAGTCCTATATACTTAATACTATTAGCAGGAATAAGTTCTATTTTAGTAAATAAATATAATGAGTAATAAGGAGAGATGTTAATGTTAGATAAATTATCTGCAATAGAAGATAGATACAAAGAATTAGGAAAACAAGTTATAGACCCAGAGGTTATATCGGATTCATCTAATTGGCAAAAACTAATGATAGAGCATTCAGAAATAGAACAGATTGTATTTAAATATAGAGAATATAAAGAAATTATGGAAGGCTTAGAAGGCGCAAGAGAAATGCTAGAAGAAAAATTAGATGATGAGATGGAAACTATGGTTAGAGATGAAATCAAGGAATTAGAAGCTGAAGAAGAGAGATTGGAAGATGAAATAAAAGTTTTACTTATACCAAAAGATCCAAATGATCATAAAAATGTTATTGTGGAAATAAGAGCTGGTGCAGGTGGAGATGAAGCCGCACTGTTTTCAGGAGTTCTATATAGAATGTATTCCATGTATGCAGATAAACAAGGTTGGTCAGTAGATGTTATGGAGACTAATGCAATTGGAATAGGTGGATTCAAAGAGATTATATTTATGATAAAAGGTAAGGGTGCTTTTAGTAGACTTAAATTTGAATCAGGAGTTCATAGAGTGCAAAGGGTTCCAGAAACAGAATCAAGTGGTAGAATTCACACTTCTACATCCACAGTTGCAGTTTTACCAGAAGCTGAAGATGTAGATATAGAGATAAATCAACATGAATTAAAAATAGATACTTTTAGAGCTTCAGGTGCAGGAGGTCAGCATGTTAACACAACTGACTCTGCTATAAGGATAACTCATATTCCAACAGGACTTGTTGTTTCTTGTCAAGATGAGAAAAGTCAACATAAGAATAGAGATCAGGCTATGAAAATTCTTAAGACTAGACTTTATGACCAAATGCTAAGTGAACAAGCTGCTGAAATAGCTGAAGAGAGAAAAGGTCAAATCGGAACGGGAGATAGGTCTGAGAGAATAAGAACTTATAACTATCCTCAGGGTAGGGTTACAGATCATAGAATAAATGTTACTAATCATAGATTAGAAGACTTTTTAAATGGAGAAATAGACGATATGATAGATTCTCTTATAACTTCTGATCAAGCAGCAAAATTAGGAGTAGAATAATAAGGACTAATTCTGTGAAATAATTATTTTGCAGGATTAGTCCTTTATTGCTTAATTTATAGGCATAATTGTTAATTATAAATGATTATTATATAATGATTATAATTAGAAAAAGTTAGGAGACAGATATGAAAACTGAAATTGTGATATTAGAAGAAGATAAAATAGATAGAGCCATTATGAAAAGAGCTTCAAATATTATTAAATCTGGAGAATTAGTTGCATTTCCCACAGAAACAGTTTATGGACTAGGAGCAGATGGACTTAATACTGAGGCGGTAAGTAAAATTTTCAAAGCTAAGGGAAGACCTTCAGATAATCCTTTAATATTGCACATAGCTGATTCATCACAGTTAGAGGATCTGGTTGAAGAAGTTTCAGATACAGCAAGAAAGTGTATTGAAAAATTTTGGCCTGGTGCATTAACTTTAATATTTAAAAGAACAAAAAAAGTACCAGATATAATAAGTGCAGGTTTAGATACTGTGGCAATTAGAATGCCAGATAATAAAATAGCTTTAGAATTAATAAAAGAATCCAATAGACCAATAGCCGCACCATCAGCAAATACATCGGGGAAACCAAGTCCAACCAAGGCAGAACATGTAAAATTAGATATGGATGGTAAAATCCCAATGATAATAGATGGTGGAAGCACAGGAATAGGTTTAGAATCCACTGTTTTAGACTTAACAGAATCTATTCCACTCATATTAAGGCCAGGAGGAGTAACTGTGGAAGAACTTAGAGAGTTACTTGGAAATGTAGAAATGGACTCTAGTATTACAGAAATGGATTCTGATTTAATACCTAAATCCCCAGGACAAAAATATAAACACTATGCTCCAAAAGCTGATATGTCCATATACGATGGAGAGATAGATGAGATTGTTCATAGAATAAGGGAAGAAACAAAAATCCACTTTGAAAATGGGAAGAAAGTTGGTATAATGTGCACTGACCAAACAAAAGGATTTTATGAACAAGGAATTTCAATTTCCATGGGCAATAGAGAAGATAAATCCAGTATAGGACACAATTTATTTAATACGATTAGACAGTTGGATGAATTAGATGTGGATATAATTTTAGCAGAGTCAATTAGTAGGGAGAATATGGGAATTGCAATAATGAATCGAATGACAAAGGCTGCAGATGGTAAGATTATAAGAGTTAAGGAGGAGTAGATGAATATATTATTTGTGTGTACAGGAAACACCTGTAGAAGTCCAATGGCAGAGGGAATATTAAGAGATTTAGGAGAGAAAGCAGGATTGGATATACAGGTGAAGTCTGCTGGAATAGCAACTTTCAATGGTGGTGTAGCTGCTAAAAACAGTATAGAAGCCATGAAGGACATAAATATTGATATAAGTCAACATAGAACCCTTCAAACCACAGAGGAGTTAATAGAGAATTCGGATTTAATATTAACTATGGGAGTTTCTCACAAAATGAATTTAATCTTGGAATATGAACTGGAAGAGAATAAAGTTTTTACTTTACTAGAATATGTAAATGGTAGAGAAGAAGATATAAAAGATCCATTTGGGTCTGACTATAATAATTACTTAAGAACAAGAGATGAAATATATCAAGCAATTGAACTCTTGGTTAAAAAACTAAAATAATGGAGGAGATTAAAATGAAAAAAGTGGGAATAGGTAGTGATCATGGTGGTTTTGAATTAAAAGAATCTATAAAAGAGTATTTAGAGGAATTAAATATTGAATATGAGGACTATGGAACTGATAATGAAGAATCTGTAGATTATCCAGAATACGGAAAAAAGGTTGCAAATGCAGTTGTAGCTGGAGAAGTAGAAAAGGGAATAGTTATCTGTGGAACAGGTATAGGAATTTCCTTAGCTGCTAATAAGGTGAAGGGAATAAGATGTGCACTATGCTCAGATACATATTCAGCAAGAATGAGTAGAGCTCATAATAATGCTAATATGTTATCACTAGGAGGAAGAGTTCTAGGTGTAGATTTGGCTAAAGAAATAGTTAAAGTTTGGCTAGAAGAAGAATTTCAAGGTGGACGACATGAGAGACGAGTTAATCAAATAGAAGATTAATTTAATTGTTTGTTAAAAATGGTATTAACTATGTTATAATATATTGAGATAAAAACTAGTAAATTAAAAAGGAGATGTTTACATGTCTAGAGTAATAAAGTTTGATCATCCGCTGATAAAACACAAATTGACATTTATAAGAGATATAAATACAGGTTCAAAAGAGTTTAGAGAATTGGTAACAGAGGTTTCCATGCTTATGGCTTTTGAAGTGACGAGAAATATGAAATTGGAAAAAAGAGAAATTGAAACTCCAATGCAAGTTATGGAATCAGAAGTATTAGCAGGTAAAAAAGTTGGTTTAATACCAATATTAAGAGCAGGGCTGGGAATGGTAGAAGGGATGCTTCAAATAATACCATCAGCAAGAGTTGGACATATAGGACTTTATAGAGATCCAGATACTTTGAAACCAGTTGAATATTATTGTAAATTACCTCAAGGAATAGAAAATAGAGAATTAATTGTACTAGATCCAATGCTTGCAACAGGAGGATCTGCAATGGCTGCACTAGAGTTTTTAAAGGAAAAAGGTGCAAATCCGGAGATGATTAAATTTGTTTGTTTAATAGCTTCTAGAGACGGATTAAATGCAGTACAGGAAGCTCATCCAGATGTAGACATATATGTGGCAGCTATAGATGAAATTTTAAATGAAGATGCATATATAGTTCCAGGTCTTGGAGATGCAGGAGATAGGCTTTACGGAACTAAATAAAGGGAGTTGAGTATGTGAACAGTAGTTACTTTTTACCATTAGTAGTATCATTAGTTATATCCTTAATAGTAACACCTTTAATGCGTAAGTTAGCATTTAAAGTTGAAGCAGTAGATATACCTAAGGATAATAGGAGAATGCACAAGAAGCCAATTCCTTTTCTAGGTGGTGTAGCTATATATATTGCTGTGGTAGTGGGAATACTACTATTTATGCCATTGAATAATGGTGCTACAATATCCATATTAATTGGTGGTAGTATTATTATGATCTCAGGTTTAATAGATGACTTTAAGGATTTAAGTCCAAAGAAAAAGCTTTTATTTCAAATACTTGCAGGAATAATACTAATTATGGGTGGAATAGAGATAAAGACCTTAACATATCCGTTACCCACAAAAGAGACTTCTACATTGATACAATTAGGACTACTATCAATACCAGTAACTCTTTTTTGGATTGTAGGAATTACGAATACTATAAATTTAATAGATGGAATAGATGGTCTTTCTGCTGGAGTTGCAACTATTTCTAGTATAACACTAATGGTTGTGGCTCGTAAATTAGGAGATCCAGAAACCATAATATTGTCAGGCATACTTGCAGGAGCTTGTTTAGGTTTTTTACCTTATAATTTTAATCCAGCAAAAATATTTATGGGAGATGCAGGTGCATTATTTTTAGGATTTATGCTGGCGGGAATATCTATAGAAGGTGTTATGAAGTCAGCAGCAACAATAGCCGTAGTTGTTCCCATATTGATTCTAGGAATACCAATATTCGATACAACTTTTGCCATTGTTAGAAGGCTTGCTAAGGGTCAAAACCCAATGCAAGCGGATAAAGGACATTTACACCACAGACTTTTAAGACGAGGTTTTTCCGTGAGAAATACTGTATTAATACTATATGGAGTTTCCATGTTTTTTGGAATTGCGGCAGTGGGAATAGTAAAGGTGAATAGTAAGCAATCAGTTCAACTTTCCATAGTCCTATTTATAATTACCATAATATTTGCTGTATTAGTAGGTCGATTCGAAAAAAATCAAAAGGATGATAAGAATGAGAATATTTAGGAGGTAATTTATGAAGGTTATGACAGTCTTTGGAACTAGACCAGAAGGCATTAAAATGGCTCCAATAGTTAAAGAGTTGGAAAGTAGAGAAAATGTTGAAAGTATAGTTTGTATAACTGCTCAACATAGGGAAATGTTGGATCAGGTATTAAATCTTTTTAAGATAGAGCCAGACTATGATTTAAATATATTCAAACCGGGGCAAAGTTTAACAGAAATAACAAATAGAGCACTTAAGGGTTTAGAAGAAATTATAATAAAAGAAAAACCGGATGTACTATTAGTACAAGGAGATACTACAACTGTATTTGCAGGGGCGCTAGCAGCTTTCTATCAAAGAGTAAAAGTAGGACATGTGGAAGCAGGACTTAGAAGCGGAAATATATATTCTCCCTATCCAGAAGAAGCAAATAGAAAATTAACGGGAATAATTACAGAATATCATTTTGCGCCAACCGAGAGAAATGTGGAAAATTTATTGAAAGAAGGTTATTCTGAGGAAAAAATATACATAACGGGAAATACTGTTATAGATGCTCTTAAATATACAATACAAGATGATTATGTATTTGAAAATGATCTATTAAATAAATTAGATTTTGAAAAAAATAGAATAATACTTCTAACTTCACATAGAAGAGAAAATATAGGGAAACCTATGGAAAACATATTTACGGCAATTAAAGATATTGTCCAAAAATATGAAGATGTACAGGTAGTTTTCCCAATACATTTAAATCCAAAGGTAAGAGAAATAGCAGAAAAAGTATTAGATGGAAATAACAGAATTCATATTATAGAACCATTAGAATACGAACCATTTACAAATCTTATGAACAAAGTACATTTAGTAGTAACTGATTCGGGAGGACTTCAAGAAGAAGCACCTACTCTAGGAAAACCGGTATTAGTAGTAAGAGAAGAAACTGAAAGACCGGAGGGAATTGAATCAGGAACAGCAAAACTTATGGGAACTTCATATGAGAAATTGTATTCAGAATTAGAAAAATTATTGTCTGATAAAGAGGAGTACAATTTAATGACAAAAGCTGTTAATCCATATGGAGATGGATTCGCTGCAAAGAGAATTGTAGATATATTATTAAAATAAAATGAAGTTTGTTAAAAAAGAAACGAGTATACTGGGTTGAACTTTATCTTATAAGTGATAGAATAGTATATACAGAAACATACAATTAAATAAAAACTTTAAAAGACATAATTTAGTAACTATATATAGTTGCTTTGTTAATCATGCTTAAACTAGGACTGGCATAACTATTGCTTAGTATATGTAATTTAGCAAATTAGTAATGATTAGTTAGTTAAAATGAGGAGGAATTGATTTATGAAAAAGGTAGTAATAGCTTCAGCAGTAAGAACACCAGTAGGATCATTCGGTGGAGCACTTAAAGATGTTACAGCAGTAGATCTAGGTGCTGCAGCAGTTAAGGAAGCTTTGAAAAGAGCAAACTTAGACGGTACAGAAGTTGATGAATTAATTTTTGGTAATGTATTACAAGCAGGATTAGGACAAAATGTGGCAAGACAAGTTTCAGTAAATGCAGGAATTCCAATAGAAGTTCCATCATTTACTATAAATAAAGTTTGTGGTTCAGGCCTTAAATCAGTATCATTAGCAGCTCAAGTTATATTAGCTGGAGACGCTGATATAGTAGTAGCTGGAGGAACTGAAAGTATGAGCCAGGCTCCATATGCTTTAGAAAAAGCTAGATGGGGACAAAGAATGGGCGATGGTAAATTAGTTGATGTTATGATTAAAGATGGTCTTTGGGATGCATTTAACCAATATCATATGGGAGTAACAGCTGAAAATGTTGCTGAACAATATGGAATAACTAGAGAAGAACAAGATGAATTTGCTGTAAGAAGTCAAAACTTAGCTGAAAAGGCAGTTACTTCAGGTAGATTCAAAGATGAAATTGTTCCAGTAGAAGTACCTCAAAGAAGAGGAGATGCTGTAGTAGTTGATACAGATGAATATCCAAGATTTGGAGCAACTGTAGAAGGAGTTTCTAAATTAGGACCAGCTTTCAAAAAAGATGGTACAGTAACAGCAGCAAACGCTTCAGGAATTAATGACGGTGCAGCAGCATTTGTTGTTATGAGTGAAGAAAAAGCAAAAGAATTAGGAATAACTCCATTAGCTACAATTAAATCATATGCATCAGCAGGAGTAGATCCAAAAATAATGGGTACAGGACCAATTCCATCAAGTAGAAAAGCATTAGAATTAGCAGATTTAACTATAAAAGATATAGATCTAGTAGAAGCTAACGAAGCATTTGCTTCACAAGCTATTGCAGTTGCTAGAGAATTAGAATTAGATATGGATACAGTAAATGTTAATGGTGGAGCTATAGCTATAGGACATCCTATAGGAGCTTCAGGTGGAAGAATACTTGTTACACTATTATATGAAATGCTAAAAAGAGATTCTAAAAAAGGTTTAGCTACTTTATGTATAGGTGGAGGACAAGGAACAGCTATAATAGTTGAACGTGAGTAATAAATACTATTAGCTATTAGAGTTTAAATGGTAATATACAAATAATAGCTAAGATAGAAATAAAATATCTTAGCTATTATATTGTTAAAATAAAAGTTAATAATACGAGGAGGTTTTGTTATGAACAAAGTAGTTAGTATTGAAGAAGCTATCAATCATATTGAAGATGGTATGAGTATAATGATAGGTGGATTTTTAAGTGGAGGTACACCAATTAAATTAGTAGACGCATTAGTTGAAAAGGGTGTAAAAGATCTTACAATAATAGCAAATGATACAGGTTTTGTAGATTCAGGAATAGGTAAATTAGTAGTAAATAAACAGGTTAAAAGAGTTATAGCAACTCATATAGGTACAAACCGTGAAACAGGAAATCAAATGAATGCAGGAGAAACAGAAGTTGAGTTAGTACCACAAGGAACATTAGCTGAAAGAATTAGAGCTGGTGGAGCTGGATTAGGTGGAATATTAACTCCAACAGGACTTGGAACTATAGTAGAAGATGGAAAAGAAAAAATAAAAGTTAATGGAGAAATGTATATTTTAGAAGAGGCATTAAGAGCAGATGTAGCATTATTATCAGGATATATAGTAGATAAATGTGGTAATACTGTTTATAATGGATCAGCAAATAACTTTAACCAAGTTATGGCTCCAGCAGCAGACCTAGTTATTATTGAAGCTGATAATATAGTAGAGTCTGGAGAAATAGACCCTAATGATGGACAAACTCCAGGAATATTCATAGATTATATAGTTGATGGAGGTGCTAATTAATGGATAACAAAGAATTAATTGCTAGAAGAGTAGCACAAGAGATAAAAGATGGAGATGTAGTTAACTTAGGTATAGGTATGCCAACAATGGTAGCTAACTATATACCTGAAGGAGTAAAACCAATATTACAATCAGAGAATGGTTTCTTAGGAGTAGGACCTGCACCAGCAGAAGGGGAAGAAGATCCTTATATTTTCAATGCAGGTGGACAGCCAGTAACAATATTACCAGATGGAATATTCTTTGACTCAGCTACTTCATTCGGAATAATACGTGGTGGACATGTGGATGCAACAGTTTTAGGTGCACTACAAGTTGATGCGAAAGGAAATTTAGCTAACTGGATGATTCCTGGAAAAATGGTACCAGGAATGGGTGGAGCAATGGACCTAGTTACAGGAGCTAAAAAAGTTATTATAGCTATGGAGCATACTAATAGAGGAAATCATAAAATATTATCAGAATGTAATCTTCCTTTAACTGCAGCAGGAAAAGTGTCTTTAATCGTTACTGAAATGGGAGTTATGGAAATAACAGAAGAAGGAATTCTTTTAACAGAATTAAACCCAGAATATACAGTAGATGAGATACAAGAAGCAACAGGTGCAGAATTAATAATAGCTGATAATTTAAAAGAAATGACAGTATAATAGATTAAAAAAGAAATGGTCTCTGGGTTTTAAAAGGAGACCATTTTTGTTATTTAAAATAATTATTTTAATGGGGTAAAGAAAAAATATTTGGGTATATATAATCATGAGTGAGAAATCATGGATTAATTTATAAAATTTAGAAAAATACTGTGGTTAAATAAAATTCTTGAAAGTTATCTATATCTTCTGTATAATGATTAATATAGAATTTTCAGAAATAATAGAAATTGGAGTGAAATAATGAAGAAGGACAATAAATTTAACACCTTAAAAAACTTAACTTTAATTAGTCAATTAGGAATATCAGCAATAACACCAATGATACTAGGTGTGTTATTGGGAAACTTCCTGGATAAAAAGTTAGGAACGAAGGGTGTTTTTTCTATTATACTGTTAATTATAGGAGCTGCATCAGGAATGTATAGTATTTTCAAGATAGCAATACCAAGAGATAAGAATGAGGATGATAAGAATGAACAATGATATAATAAATCATATTACTAAAAGGGTGCTAATTTTGATAGCTGTATTTAGTATAATATCATTCTTTGCTTTTGAAGAATTTAAACCAATAATATTAGGACTCCTGTTTGGAGGGATTGTGAGTATTCTAAATTTCAGATTATTAGAAAACTCAGTATCAAGAGCAATGACAATGGCTCCAGGAAAAGCTTCTAACTATTCATTTAGACATTATATGATAAGATATTTAATCGCTTTTATGGTTTTGCTGGTTGCAGCATTGGCTGACTATTTAAATATAATATCTGCAATGTTAGGGCTTATACTAGTAAAAATAGTTATTATTATTGACTATACTTTTTTTAATAAGTTACAAGATAAAAAAAAGCTTTAATCAGTATGGTTGATATTAAATAAAAGTTATTTTCGTATTTTGCAATTGCAAAATACTATGAGAGAGGAGGTAAGAAATGGGGTTAGAGATATCTTTTAGTATGTTTGGAAATGATTATCTTGTACCAGATACAGTTGTAAATGTATGGTTAGTGGTTGCTGTATTATTAATACTAGGATATATTACAAAGAGAAAGATAGAATCGGCAGATGTAAATGAAGCACCAACAGGTTTTTTAAATGTAATGGAAACCGTGGTTGAATCTGTGGAAGACTTAGTAGTTCAAAATATGGGAGAATCAGGAAGAGGTTTCACACCATATATATTGAGTTTAATGGCTTTTTTATTACTGGCCAATCTATCAGGATTAGTAGGATTAACTCCACCAACATCCGACTATAGTGTTACACTGACATTAGCACTGATTACCTTTGCTTTAGTTCAAATAGTTGGTGTAAAGACAAGTGGATTAGGAGGATATATTAAAGGTTTTGGAGAACCTATGGTTCTATTGACACCTCTTAATATAATAGGTGAATTAGCCAATCCAGTATCATTATCATTTCGTTTATTTGGAAATATATTAAGTGGTGCAATAATAATGACTTTGCTTTATCAAGCATTAGGATTTATAGCACCAATAATAACACCGTTTTTACATGCCTATTTTGACTTGTTTTCGGGAGTATTGCAAACATTTATATTCGGAATGTTAACAATGATATTTATAGGTGGTAATTTAGAAGATTAAAATTGAAATTATTTGAGGAGGAGAATTTTATGTTAGAAGGAATCACAAGTGAAGCTTTTATATTAGGATGTTCAGCAATAGGTGCAGGGTTAGCAATGATCGCAGGTATTGGTGCAGGTATTGGACAAGGTAATGCAGCAGGGGAAGCAGCATCAGCAGTAGCAAGACAACCAGAAGCTCAAGCAGATATAACTAGAACAATGTTATTAGGACAAGCAGTAGCAGAGACTACAGGGATTTATGGTCTTGTAATTGCTATAATACTACTTTTTGTAAGACCATTATTAACGGCTTATATGGAATTAGGACTATAATAAAGGATTTTAGATTCTCTTGAAATTCTTATATAAAGAGGAGGATAGAGTATGAATTTTGAAGTTAGAGTAATACCCGTAGATTCTTCGGTAGTCTTAACTCTCGTAGCAGTAGTTATATTGTATTTTGGTTTAAAACATTTTTTATATGAACCAGTGTCTAATTTTCTTCTTAAGAGAAGAGAAAATATAGAAAAAGATATTGAAGGTGCTAAAACTGCAAATGAAGAAGCAGAAGTACTTAGATTAGAATATGAGGCTAAAATATCTGAAGCTAGAGAAGAAAGTCAAAAAATACTTGCTGATGCTAGAAAAAGAGGCGAGGAGTTAAAAACTGAAATGTTGACAGAGGCAAAGAAAGAAGCAGAGAGTATAAGAGTTAGGGCAAAAGAAGATATAGACAGAGAGAAAAGTGCAGCATTTGAATCTATTAGATCAGAAACTGGAGAAATGGCATTGCTAATTGCATCTAAAATAATGGAAAAAGAAATGAATGTAAAAAACCAAGATAGATTGGTAGATAAATTCATTGATGAAGTAGGTAATACGCCATGGCAAAATTAATAGCTAGTAGATATGCAAGTGCTCTATTTGATGCAGGAAAAGATTTAGACAGAACAGATTTGTTTTACAGGGAGATTCTAGATATTCGAGGAGTTTTAAATTATGAAAAGAAACTCTTAAGTATTTTAGATCATCCTAAAATAAGTAAACAGGAAAAAAAAGAATTAATAGATAATCTCTTTGAAGGGAAATTATCAAAAGAAGTATTTAATTTTATGTATATATTAATAGATAAAAATAGGCAAGGAAATTTTTTAGAAATGGTAGATGAGTATGAGGATCTATACTATGAAGATGAAGGAATATTAAGAGTTGTAGCAATAACTTCTATGCCTATGCGAGAAGATGCACAGGAGAGATTATCAAAAACTTTAAGCGATAAGTTAAACAAGAAGATTGAATTAACAAATAAGATAGATGAAGAAACTATAGGTGGAGTAAAATTAGAACTTGAAGGTAAATTGATTGATGGAACTATTCAAGGAAAACTCAATTCTATGGCAAGGACTTTTAGAACCGCAGCAAACTAGAAGGAGCGAGGTGATGGAATGGCAGCGTTAAGGCCGGAAGAAATTAGTTCTATTATAAAAGAACAGATAAAAAGATATGATGATAAATTAGATTCAGTAGAAACAGGAACAGTTATAGAGGTAGGAGACGGTATAGCAAGAGTTCATGGATTAGAAGGATGTATGGCTGGAGAACTTATAGAATTTCCAGGAGAAGTATATGCCATGGCTTTAAACTTAGAGGAGGACAATGTAGGTTGTGTTCTTTTAGGCCCAGATACAGAGATTAAAGAAGGGGATACTGTTAAGAGAACTGGTAGAATAGTAGAAGTTCCAGTTGGAGATAATATGATAGGTAGAGTTGTAAACGCATTAGGTCAATCTATCGATGGTAAGGGAGAAATTAAAACAGACAAATTCAGACCTATTGAAAAGATTGCACCAGGAGTAATAGAGAGACAAAGTGTAGATGAACCATTACAAACAGGAATAAAGGCTATAGACTCTATGGTTCCAATAGGAAAAGGACAAAGAGAGCTTATAATTGGAGATAAACAAACTGGGAAAACAACATTAGCTATAGATACTATAATAAATCAAAAAGAAGAAGATGTTATTTGTATTTATGTAGCTATAGGTCAAAAGAGATCAACAGTTGCCCAATTAGTTGAAACATTAGATAGAAGAGGTGCTATGGACTATACCATAGTGGTTTCTGCAACAGCAAGTGAACCAGCACCACTTCAATATATTGCCCCATATTCTGGAGTTTCCATAGCAGAAGAATTTATGGATCAAGGTAAAGATGTTTTAATAGTGTATGATGACTTGTCTAAACATGCGGTTGCATATAGAACAATGTCATTACTATTAAGAAGACCACCAGGAAGAGAAGCATTCCCTGGAGATGTATTCTATCTACATTCAAGATTGCTTGAAAGAGCAGCGAGAATGGAAGATAAACAAGGTGGAGGTTCAATTACGGCATTGCCTATAATTGAAACACAAGCAGGAGATATTTCTGCATATATTCCAACCAACGTAATTTCAATAACAGATGGTCAAATATTCTTAGAAACAGATTTATTTTTCTCAGGACAAAGACCAGCAATAAACTCTGGACTTTCAGTTTCAAGAGTTGGTGGAGATGCACAAAATCCAGCAATGAAAGAAGCTTCAAAGGGTATTAAACTTGAACTAGCTCAATACAGAGAGCTACAATCATTTGCCCAATTTGGATCTGAATTAGATGAGAATACTAGAAGAACATTAGATAAAGGTGAAAGAATACTAGAGATACTAAAACAGCCTCAATATAGCCCAGTTTCAATGGAAGATCAATCGGTTATATTATATGCTGTTATGAATGGGTATTTATCAGATATTGATACAGATAGAATAATGGATTTTGAAGAAGAGTTTACAATATATGTGGATAATAATTATCCAGAAATATATGAAAGTATAAGAGAGACAAAGGACTTAACAGACGAAACTAAAGAGAAAATCCAAACAGCTATAAAAGAGTTTAAAGGAAGTTTCTAAAATTTTCTTTATAGAAGGCTGGAGGTGTAAATTTGGGAAGATCAATGCAGGAAATTAGTAGAAGAATTCGTGGAGTAAGTGGAACTATGCAGATAACTAGAGCTATGGAGATGGTGTCATCAGTAAAACTAAGACAAGCAAGAAAAACTCTTAGTATGACTAAACCATACTATCAAATAGTTTTGGATAATATTCAAAGAATATTATCTACTGTAAAGGGAGTTAGACATCCTCTTTTAGAGGAAAGAGATATAAAAACTAGTCTATATATTACAGTTGCTTCAGATAGAGGATTAGCAGGTGGTTATAATGCTAATATAAATAGACTTGTAGAAGGAGATCTATCAGAAGATATTAAGGTTAAAATAATACCCATAGGACTTAAAACATATGAATTCTTTAGAAATAGAGATTATGATATAGTACAAGAATTTCTAGGTATTAGTCAAGATCCAACTTTTTCTGATGCAAAGGAAATTGCAAGTATCGCTCTGGATCTTTACTTAAAGGGAGAAGTTGATGAAATAAAAGTTGTTTATACAGAATTTGAAAGTGTTATTTCACACAAACCTAAAATAGTTAGATTATTGCCATCATCAGAAATATATGAAGAACCAGAGGAGATCGTGGCTACAAGCCTAATGGAATTTGAACCCACACCAGAAGAAGTTCTAGACTTCTTAATTCCTAAGTATGTAGAAAGTACTATATACGGTGCTTTAATAGAGGCTTCTACTAGTGAACAGGGAGCAAGGCAAATAGCAATGGAATCAGCAACAGAAAATGCTGAAGAAATAATAGAAGAATTAGAATTAACATATAATAGAGCAAGACAAGAGGCTATCACCATGGAAATAACAGAAATTGTTTCTGGTGCAGATGCCTTGAAGTAACAGATATGAAAGGAGAGGGCAAATGAAAGAGAACATAGGAAAAGTTGTTCAGGTTATAGGCCCCGTAGTTGACGTTCGTTTTAGTGAAGACAATTTACCACAACTTTTA
>JARIDA010000010.1 GCA_029257065.1 Tissierellaceae bacterium
TATTTATCACAGAAAAAGTCCGATTATTCCCAAACTCTTTATAAGCTGCAACAAATCCAACGACAGAGACTAAAATCCAGGCAGGTAGAAATATTATATTTGCAATACTCTCAGGTATAGTGGCATAGAAATTAAAGAGATAAAGAGCCCAATGTAATACAATTAGACCAAATGCCACTAATGAAAATAAATGAGGTCTATTGTTTTCTTTACTTGATCTAGATATAAAAACCATCATACCTATTGCAAGAATTAATATTACTATCCCAATATAAGCTGTTAAATGCATATTTTTTTACCTAACTTATAATCAATAAACTTCACTAGTTTTATATAATTGAGATTAAGACAAATTGGATTTCATAAATCACAAATTGTTTATCCACCCATAAAACATTTATTAACTTTTCTATAATTAGGTTAATATAAACTTATATTCTATGTCGTTATGAAATACCGAACAAAAATGATTCCAAGTACAAATACAATTCCAATAAAAACATATACCATTCCTAATTCAGCAGTTCCAACACTAGAGGTTCTTCCTTCATCTGGTTGAGGTGCTTCGTCCCACAGCTGATTCAATTCTATTTCATCTCCATTTGCATCGTAATAATGAACAAACTCTACCCCAACATAATTTTCAGGATTATCTAATTTAACTACTCGTAAAAAGGGAACATTTTCAGCTTCACCTTGATAAATAGGCTCTTTAGAAGTATCATCCGAGGGATATACTGCATAGGTTTCAACTCTCGGCAAATCATTTATTCCATACAATATCAGATATTTTTTATCTCTGTTAAAAGTATAATTGTAAAGTGGCCAATCACTTTGGCTTGCATTTGTGAAACGATATTTTCCAAATAAGCCTGACTCTAAGCTAGCTATCCCATAATGACCCTTATATCCCTCACGTTCAAAAAGGACAAAAAGATTTTTTCCTACCTTGTCGCTCTGAACAATATTTACATCAATGTTGTCATCAAAAAAGTATTCTTCTATAGCTACTTCAAAGGAGTCTGTATTAGTAACATCCACATTAAATTCCATCCTGTAAAGTCCATACATACACAATAATACTATTGTAGCAGATACAATTGCACCAATTTTTTGCTTTTTATTTAGTCTTTTTAGAAACTTAGACTTAGTAACTGGCTCTTTTCCTTTCCTCATTTTTTCCCTCCTTCGTGTAATGTTTAAGAGAGTTTTACTTATTTTGCTATTAAGACAAACTCAAACATAAAATATTTATCTTCTTAATTTTATATCTTTTCTTATTTTGGTTCAGGACTGATATGCGGATCAAATATAGTATATGTTTGATATCCATCAATATTATCAGGTCCATCAGGTTGATTTCTGTATTTTCTATAATGACTTTCCAAAAGGTAGTCATAGTTATCTTTTCTTATTTCATCTTTATGAATGTATATATTAAACCCATTGGGTCTTAATCCTTTCCAGTACTTTTCTCCAATTTTCTCCATAAATTCAATATCTATTAGAGTTTTAAATTCATCAATCAAATCTTCAAATTCTTCCTCATCTAAATCACCATCATATACTAAATCTGTATGGAGACTCGGCTTTCTGAAGTAAAAGTTTAGATCTTTAATCTTTTCATTAGATTCTAAAAGTGATTTAGTAAATTCTTCCGTTTCGTCAGTTTTTACATTTTTGTTAATACTACACCCTGTAAAAATAATTAAAACAGATATTAATAATAAACTGATAAAATATTTTCTTTTATTAAACATACAACTACCCTCCATCATTAAAATCATGGACACTTTATTATCTAAGTTTTACTTACATTACATTAAGACAAACCTATCCTTTTATAATTCTATATAATTTTTCTAAAAACATTCTAACAGCTTCACCTATAGAATTAGCTATTCTTATCCAAAATCGTGTGAGCATTATATAAACAAATAAAAGGATTAAAAATCCTGGTATGAAAGGTAAATCTAAAGTCATAGTAAAATTCTCCTTTCCTACTTTTAATAGCAACAAAAGCTCTTTACTATTATAAACAACACTTGAGTTTACTCAATTATACTTGTGTAAACTCAAATTTAAAATATTAAACTTTAATAAAATTACGAAATATTATATTTCATAGTTATATATTAAGCTTTCTCCATATCTAAACCACTTTGCATGATATTCAAATTTTATATTATCAATATTTTCTCCATTCAATATCTGAATTATTTCCTCATCTTCTTTTAGAGAATTAAAAACATCTTTACTTATCCTTTTTAAGTCATCAATATATTCCTCTTCTTCGCCGTTATAGAAAAATATCTTGGATTCAACTAAAAATGTAGAGTCTATAAATCCCATACCAGTGATACTGTATTCTATCTGATCCATTGATTCGTTATTAGTTTTTTTCAACTTATCATTTATTGATGTTAAGTCCGAGTCTAAAGACATATATGCTTTTTTATTCAAATTAGTTAAATCAGGATTTTCTTCAAAATTATAATCTTTTATATACTCATTGGTTTCTGTGAATGCCATAGAATCATTTAATTCATTATCTAAATCATTATTATAAATTATGTTTACAAAGCCCAATCTCATCAATTCTATGTTGTCCTTATTTTCCCTTAAATTATCTAAAAAACTTGTTTGAAAAGTTCTTACTATTTCTTCTTTATCAATTTCTTCTCCATTTTGATCAATATCTATATAAATATCCACATCCATATTAGAAATTGGCTTTTTATAGCTATCCGGAAGCAATCTTAATTTGTCTTCAGTAACATGGACTTTATCAAAATTTAATCCACCAATATCCCCTAAACTCAACTGGATATTATTAACAATATATTCTTCAATATCACTGACATTAAGCTCCTTTGCTTTTTTAACATCTTCTTCTACATTACTTTCTACAAGATCAGGATTTGCAGAATCTAAAATATCCTCCTCAGAATCACAAGCTGTTAATAAGAGAAGTCCAACACTAAACAGTGTTATAATTAATAAATTATTTTTTCTAAACATTTCATTCTCCTCCTTTAGACTTTTTAAAACAAAAAGTCTAAGTTATATAGTATCATTGACAAATAATCCAGTCTATTTATAATTTAATATCTCTTATTATATTTGATTAAAGTTCTATTTCATAACTCTTATCTGCTCTTGGTCCTGTATTTACCCAATCAATGTAAACATCTTCATATTCTAACTCTTCCATATATTTGATTACATTCTTATTCTTAAAGACTTCTTTAATAAATTCCTCATTCATTTTTTCAAAATATTTATCAAGATTCATTTCATCTTTTGGAACAGGCTCCATTGTGGTGATTCTAACAATAAAATCTCCTTTTTTATCAACACCAAAATTTAAAAGAACATGACCAATCTTTTTATCTCTCTTTGAAAAATCATAAGCAACTTTTAAAGCTTCTTTTTCGTGTTTAGGCCCATCTCGATTTTCTCTTAAAAGATGAGAATCTCTAGTCATTCCCATATAATTCATCCTTGCTGTCTGTATTGGCTCTCCATCCTTTAAAAAGTTAACATCAACTTCATATACTTTATCTTTTTCTTTGTTATGTATTTCCATCTCAGATAAAGCAGAATCAGCAAGAGCTTGAAACTCCATGATTTCATCATTAACTTTATCCATATCATCAATATTTTTTATATTCGCTGAAATATCAATGAATAAATTAGAATAATATCTAATTGGTTTACCTGTATTCATTAAGCTATCATCTCTATAAGAATCATAGCTTAAGTATTCAAAGTTATTAAAATCTTTCATTACGTCCTTTATAATCTCTTCAACTGTTGAATCTATAAGCTTATAGTCAACATCTTCAACAATTATCTCTTTATCCTTTCCCATATCTTCTTCTAAAGGAGTTGAAGAATCTAAAGTATCTTCCTCAGAATCACAAGCGGTTAATAAGAGAAGCCCAATACTAATTAATAATATGATAAATAAATTATTTTTTCTAAACATTTAATTATCCTCCTTTAGACTTTTTTAAATAAAAAATCTAAGTTAATAGTGCCATTGACAAATAATTCAGTCAATTTTAAGTCTAAATCAGTATATCTATAATTCAAAATGGATTTTACTAAATTGACATTTTAACAAACTCAATTTTTGCTAAAATACTTCCTATAAAATAATATCCACTCTTAATTAGTAATTATAGCATAATTTCTCTTTTTTCAGTTATATTATTCTTTTTGGGTATAATAATATATATAGAAAGTAGGGATTATATGAATATAGTTAAAGATTATATGGGGGAAATTACATCTTTCATAAAAAACGAACAAAAAATGGACTTATTGGATTATATTGTCTATATAGGAATTTTACTTCTGACAACTTATTATCTTAAGCAAACTCGAGGACAAATTTGTATAATAAATTTCAACATTTATATTGCTTTAGACTTAATAAAAATAGTTCTTATACTATTGGTTTCATCAACATTAATATTCAATCTTTATAAATTAATAAGAGATAAAATTTAAATTATATAATTATTTTTTCAACTTTTATTAACTCTTTTAAGATATAATTGAATTAGGAGTGATAAGTATGAATGAGGTTAAAGAGTTAAGATACAGTGAAAATATAATAGTTGCATTTTTGGATATACTTGGATTTTCAAATTTAATAGAGAGTAATGATCCTATTTTACCTCAAGTTATGAAACAATTAGAGTCTAATAGAAAATTTACGGATTCATTAAGACTAGATCCTCAATATATAGAAGGAGATTGGATTGATAATAAAAGAGAATATATTGAAATAATAACCAATAAAAGATTATCAGTACTATCTGATTCCATAGTTATTTCTTATCCCTTCACAGACCCTAAAAGAATGATTCCTATAATTCGGGACTTAAGAAATATTCAATTGGAACTTTTAACCATGGGAATACTTGTAAGAGGTTCTATAACAATGGGGGAGCTCTATCATAAGGATGGAATTATATATGGTCCCGCACTTATCAAAGCAGTTTATCTGGAAGAGCAGGAAGCTATTCATCCTAGAATTATTATTGATAATGACTTTTATAAAATCTTTATAAATGCCTGTGATGATAAGGTAAAAGAAATAATCAAACCTCTTTTCATTGGATTTCCAATGGATGATTTCAATCCTTCCATAGATTTTTTGTCCAGAGAAGCCTTTGATGATTATTTTGACTTTAATCAGATAGAAAATCAAGATATAAAATATGAATTAAATAGAATAAAAAGAAATATTCTATCTGAATATCGTAAAATTAGGGGAGATTATTCTATAAAAAGAAAATATGATTGGTTTATAAAATATTATAATCACTCAATAAAAATAAATGATTATGATTTAACAGATAATGACAAGAATTATTTAGAAATTGATATTGCTAGACTATAGAAAAGATATATTTTGTTTTGTTATGATTACAAATTTCTTTTATTTTTATGTGTTTAATATTTTTTCTTGGGTATATGTAATCATGTAAAGAGAATAATGTGAATAATAAATATAAAACAATAAAACACAGGGAGGAATTTAACAATGAATAACACAAAATTAGCAATAGTATATTATAGTATGACAGGAACTAACTTTCAGCTTGCAACATGGGCTAAGGAAGCTGCAGAAGAAGCAGGTGCAGAAGTAAGAATGGTGAAAGTTCAAGAACTGGCACCAAAAGAAGCAATCGAAGGCAATCCTGCATGGAAAGCTCAAGTTGAGAAAGAGAAAGATATTAAAGTAGCTAGTTCAGATGACCTTCTATGGGCAGATGCTATAATATTCTCATCTCCAACACGCTTTGGAAATGTGGCTTCTCAAATAAAACAATTTATGGATCTACAAGGTGGAGTATGGTCTGAAGGTAAACTTGCAGACAAAGTTGTTTCAGCAATGAGTTCAGCTCAAAACCAACATGGTGGACAAGAACAAACTATTCAAGCTATCTATACAACAATGATGCACTGGGGAGCAATAATAGTGCCAACAGGATATACAGATGACAGTATATTTGCGGCAGGTGGAAATCCTTATGGAACATCTGTAACAGCTGGTAAAGATGGAATGGTTGAAGATGTTGAGGCAGCAGTTAAGCATCAAGCTAAGAGAACTATAAAAGTTGCAGCAGCTTTAAAAGCTGGAATATAATTTAATATAGATTAACCCAAAATAAATAAAACCATCCATTTTAATGGATGGTTTTTCTATTAATATTTATCATATGATACTATTTCTTCAATTTGTTTTCTCTCTTTAGCTTCTGGCGACTCATCTGCATATCCTAGTGGAGTCATGGCAACTACCCTTACTCCTTCTGGAATTCCTAAAATCTCCTTTACTCTTTTCTCATCAAAGCTACCTAGCCAACAAGTTCCCAGTCCCTGTTCATAGGCTTCTAGTATCATATATGAAGTTGCAATTGATAGGTCCACTGTGTATCTAGGTTGACCGCATTTCATTAATTCACCTGGATTTGTTCCACATGCTACAAGTATGACAGGAGCTTCACCTACAAATCTTTGACCTGTTGCCTCAGTGATTTCTTCTCTAGTTCTTAAGTCTTCTACTACAACAAATTTCCAATCTTGAGCATTTTTTGCTGATGGTGAAAGTCTACCTGCTTCTAATATACTTTCAATTTTTTCATCTTCCACTGGTATGTCTTTATAACTTCTTATACTTCTTCTGTTTTTCATTGCATCTAATATACTCATTTAATCACTCCTATTAAATTTAATAAGGATAATTTTCTCTATATTTAATTATATCTTTAAATACTCTTCCTGTCCAAGTTTTAAAGCTATCTTAACATATCTTCATATTTACTATATTCAGTTAAAATATTTTCAAGTAACTCTACTGCATCTTCTCTATTATAGTAATCTACAGGTTGTTTATAAGTAGTTTCTAATTCTTTTTTATAATTTTCATCTTTAATTATCTCTTCTATCACTTTTTCTGTTTCTTTCAAAAGTTCTTCCTCTATTCCTTCTGGATATGCCAGTATATATGGTTTTTCCATATCATAATCATATCCTTGCTCTTTAAGAGTTTCTACATTTTTAATTAAATCATTTCCTTCCCCACTTAATTGACCTATAGCAATTAAATCTCCAGTTTGAATATAGTCTTGAATAGTTCCATATGGGATTGAGGTAATATCTATTCTTCCTCCTAATAATTCTGTGATTCTCTCTGCTGCATTTCCTGAATCTATAATTTTTAAATTTATTCCTGTTGTATCTTCAAGTACTAATCCTTGCAATTGAGTAGTAGATCCAAATTCAGATCCATATATTATCTCTTTGTCTTTAGATTTTTCTATAAGTTCTTTCATAGAATTTACATTTAAATCCTTATTAATTACAAATACTGAACCCTTATCCACAGCTGGAATAGATACAATATCAAAATCCTTATATCCATAATCTGTTAATCCAGAAACTTCATTTACTACTAATTGACCTATGTGAGAAAATAACATTATTTCTCCATTTGGTTTTGACTCTTTTACATGAGAAGTGGCAACACTGCCTCCAGCTCCTGCCATATTAGTAACTATCATTTTTACTCCTGTAATTTCTTCAAAATATTTGGCCATAGTTCTAGCATTAAAGTCCGTATCTCCTCCTGCATTTGCTGGAACAATTAGTTCTATATTTTTCACTGTCCACTGATATCCATTCTGCGTAACATTAGTTTCTCCACCTGAATCTGGACTACAGCCTGATAATAATCCTAAAGATAAGACTATTACTAATATATAAAATATTCTTTTCAATTTAATCTCCTCCATAAATTTTTTTTCTTATTTTATAATTCCTATAGAATATTAATATTATCGACCCCACTGATATAGTTAAGAATACTGCTGATATTGGACTGGTTAAAAATCCTAAGAATCCATTTTCCGATAACATAAGCCCCCTTCTAAAATTTGTCTCCACAATTGGACCTAAAATGAATCCCATTATAAATGGTGTACTGGAAATATTAAATATATGAAAAATATATCCAATAAATCCAAATAATAATATTGTCCAAACATCAAAAATTCTACTATTTAAACCAAAGGCACCTACAACACATAAGACCACTATTATAGGAAGTAAAATATGCTTTGGAATATTCAACAATTTTACAAATACTCTCATCCCATAAAATTCTAATACTAACATAAATACTGATGCAACTATCATACTAAGAAATATTGTGTAAACTAAATTTATATTGCTAGAAAACAGAAGTGGTCCAGGTTGAATTCCATGTATCATAAATCCACCAAGTAATATTGCAGTTACAGTGTCCCCTGGAACCCCTAATGTCATAAGTGGAATAAGTGATCCACCTATATTAGCATTATTTGCAGTTTCAGATGCTACTATTCCATCTATAATTCCAGTTCCATACAACTCTTTCTTTTTAGAATTATTTTTTGATACTGAATAGGATATTAGATTCGAAGTTCCTCCCCCTACCCCAGGTAATATTCCTATGCCTAAACCTATAAGAGCTGATCTTATTGCATTTGGTATTTGTTCTAAAAACTCACTAAAAGAGAATCCAAAACCTTTTATAGACCTCATATCAACAGTTGCAGTTTTTGATGCTTTTGAGTTTTTTATCTCCTTTGCTGTTTTAAAAATTTCTGTTATGGCAAAAAATCCAATCATAACAGTTAAAGTATCAAATCCACTTTTTAATTCTGTCATTCCAAAAGTGAATCTTATAGTTCCATCTATTGGTGCTATTCCAACAGTACTAAATATTATTCCTAATATTCCAGCAAATAGTCCCTTTACCATTGACCCTTTGGATAGTCCTGAAATTAGGGTTAAGGAAAAAATAGCTATAGCAAAATATTCATAAGGCCCAAATCTTATGGCTATTTCTGCTAATTTTGGAGCTATTAACATTAAAGCTCCTATACTAATTAGGGTTCCTATAAATGAAAATACTATTCCCACACCTAAGGCTTTAGGACCTTCTCCCTTATCAACCATAGGATGACCATCAAAACAAGTGGCAACTGAAGAGGGGGTTCCTGGTATTTTTAATAAAATAGCAGATATGAGTCCTCCAGATGTGGCTCCTATATAAATAGATATTAATACAGACAATCCTAAGCTGGCCTCCATATTATAAGTAAGAGGTAAAAACAAAGCCACTGCCATAGTACCTGAAAGTCCTGGGATTGCTCCAAATACTATTCCAATAGAAACGGCTAAAATCATAAGTAAAATACTCTCTATGTTAAAAACACTAGCTATAGCAAATGATAAAGCTTCCATAAGGATCAATCCCTCCTATATTAAATATTCCCCTTGGCAATACTAAATTTAATCCATATCTAAATAAGTAATAAACTGTCAATGATGTGACTATAGATACTATTACATATAATAAATAATTTGACTTAAGTCTATTAGGTGTCAATATAGTAAATTGGAAAAATAAAAAGATTATTGTAGCTATTATGAATCCTAAGATATTTAACATTCCAATATATAATATTATTGCTACCAAACTTTTTATAAATGTTAAATAGTCTCCTGTAACTTTTTCTTCATCTTCTATTTCATATTTTATAAATTTTATCCCTCTATTAATCTGTATTATAGATAATACAAATAGAAATCCAGATAAAATATAGGGAATAAATCTAGAATCTATTATTTCTTTACTAGGTAAATTACTAGTTAAGAAATAATAGAATATTCCTAATAATAATATTAAAACTCCTAGAATCAATTCTGAATATCTTTTAAATTTCATATTTTCATCTCCATTTAAAACAATCCTCCTTTATACACAAGCTCATATATGAGTCTATTATATATCAGATAAGGATATTTCAACAACTAAATGATAATAAAATTAGTACTTTTATAATAAAAAACACAAGAAATCATTTTAATTTCTTGTGTTCTAAATTTAATTTTTATTTTTTCTCAATGCTAATATAGATGTTTTCTCTTCTATCCCCAATATGATTATTTCCTTTATTTTTTATTATATCTATTTTATATTCATCTATATCTAGTTTAATTTTATCCTTTTTTTCTTCAAATATATTTTTATATCTTTTAACTAATTCACCTTTTTTTTCTTCTATTTCTAATTGGTCTAAAAGATTAATAAAAACATTTATATCTTCCTCTTTTAACTTTTCATCACCCCTTCTGGATAATAACAAATTCACTTTTTCAATATTTTTATCCATTAACAGTATCTCATATCTTACCCTAACATTTTTTGACATATGGCTATTGATTAATACTTCTGGATTTACAAAGCTTATTAGATCATGGATTTGACTATTGTTTTTACTTTCATAACCTAATCCTTCAGTATAAATACTATCTAAGATATAATTATCTTTTGAAATTCCTTCAAAAATATCTCTGTAATCCTGATCCTTCGCCTCTGTAAGCCTTGTTTTTATTCCAATATAGTTTCTGTCTCTTCCAGTGTCTCTTTCCACATGGACAACTGTTTTTCCTATTTTCTCAATAATCTGCTCCTCTGGTTCTAGTTTCATTTCAGATGCTCTCTGAACAAAACTATTAAGACCAGTGGATATATTTTCATCTAATAATTCTACCACATCATTAAAATATTCTTTACTATAATTATAGTTAGCATTGTCCATTGAAAATATATCCTGTATGGATCCTTCAATATTATCTTCTTCATATATGTCCACATATACTGGACCAAAATCTCCTCTATCTATTTCATCTTT
>JARIDA010000011.1 GCA_029257065.1 Tissierellaceae bacterium
AAAATATTCTTTACTATAATTATAGTTAGCATTGTCCATTGAAAATATATCCTGTATGGATCCTTCAATATTATCTTCTTCATATATGTCCACATATACTGGACCAAAATCTCCCCTATCTATTTCATCTTTGTATTTCTCTGCTAGAGAGTTTATCTCTTCTACTGTCTCTTTCATTTCAGATGATACATAAGTATTTCTATTTCTTACAATTTCTGTAGATTCTATCTCCTCTATTTCAGCTATTTCATCAAATTCTTTGACTGTGACAGCACAAGATGTTAATACTAATGAACTGGTTATTAATAATATGCCTAGTTTTCTCACTTCATACCTCCTATCTAATTCCCACTTTAGTTATTCTATCACTTACAAAATATCCCAATCCTATTCCAGCTAATAATATGCCTGTGAATAGAATATTATTAATGTCTATTCCCATAATTACAATTATTATTACAGATATTAATAGTGGCGTACATATGCTAACTCCCAATTTAAATATATTTCTAGTCCATTTAAATGTTATTATTTTCTCCTCATCTTCTATCCTTGAGTTTTGTACAAATTTATAGGCTATAAATATATTTATTAAGACTAAAGCCAGAGTAATAAGATATTTCCCGCCTAGGTTGGATATTGTATTAATATATCCGAAATTCTCTGGAAATAAGGGATTTCCTATATTTTGAAAATGATAATCTGATATATATGTCCAAGGTAATAGTTTTGTGGAAAAATCAATTATCCTATTTAAAGATGTTGAATTATATAAATTTCTATATGATAATTTACTTATTGTCAGTACCACTGAATTTATTATAAAAAATGGTGATAACCACACCAAAAATCCTGTTACTATCCCTCCAACTATATTTGTAAATGTGTATTGAATCATAAATATAAATGTATAGAAAGACAGAGTGGCTAAATAGGTTAATCCTAAATATAGAGCTATTTGACCTATTCCATCTAATTTTATAAGCATTTCTGAATGGGCACTTATATTATATATATCCTGTATCCAAAATATATTTGCCTGTCTTACTAGAGTTAAGCCAATAAATATAACTATAAATCCTAAAGTTATATTTAAAATTCCAGTTAACAATTTAACTTTAAAAAATTCTATATTAGAAACTGGTAATGATTTTAAAAATCTTCCCACTTCTTGACCTTTTTCACTTCTAAACTGCATATATACCTGCACTATGGAAAGTATTGTAAATGAAAGTATGGCAAATCCAATTGCCCCTCTTAAGGAGTCATTTACTACTGTCATATTAGGGCTTATTCCAGATATAAAAAGTCCTTCATAGTATTCATTTAAACTAATATTAAATGTTATGGAAGTAAATAGACCTAAAAGGATTGAAAATAAAAGTATCCATTTACTTGATCTAAATTCATGTTTTAATATTGTCTTATTCATCTCTCTCACTCCAGTTCAAATTCTTATTTGTATAAATAAATATTTCTTCTAGGGTAATCCCCACATTTTCAACTCTCTCTGCTCCAATTTTCTTTAAATCTTCTAAAATTTCTTCTCCATAATTTTCTGTAACAATATAGTAAACACTTCCAATTTTTTCTACATTTATAATATTTTCCAGGAATTTAATTTCTTCATCCACATTTTCCTTAAATACAACTTGAAGTTTTTTAATATTTTCCTTTAATTCATCCACATTGGATGCATATTTAACTCTTCCCTTATTTAAAATAGTTACTTCATCACAAATCTTTTCCAATTCTCCTATATAATGAGAACTTATGATTATTGTTGTATTTTTGTTTTCTATTTCATTTATTAATATATCTGTTAATTGTTTTTTTACAATTGCATCAAGTCCTGATGTTGGTTCATCTAGTATTAAAATTTCTGGATTTATGGAAAGATTTAACATTAGAGATAGTCTCATTTGCATTCCCTTTGAAAGCTGTTTTACCTTTTTGTCTAAATCCAATCTAAAAATTCTATTGTATTTATGAAATTGGTCTTCTGAGAAGGATTCATAAATTCCAGAATAAAAATCCATCATCTCACTTACTCGATAATCTTTAAAATACTGATTCCTATCTGCCACATATCCTATTTTTTGTTTTACCTCATTGTTTTCATAAATACTATTTCCATCTACTAGTATAGAACCTTCTTCCACTGTATATACTCCAGCTAACATTTGAAGTAAAGTGGTTTTCCCAGCACCATTTTCTCCTATTATTCCATGTATAGTTCCTTTTTTGATATCTATATTAATATCTTCTAAAGCTAAAAAATCATTGAATCTTTTATTTACTCCTCTTATTTCAATCATTTTTACCTCCTTTTCTGATTTCTTGATTTATATTTTTTATCTCTTTTAATATCTTCTCCTCATTCCATCCTAAATGAGCCAATTCTATACATATTTCTCGTAGTTTTTTCACAGCTTCCCCCACCCTATTCTTATCCACTGAAATATCCGTATCCGGATTCATAAAACTTCCTCTTCCTCTTACTGTTATAATGACTTCCTGTCTTTCCAACTCTTGATATGCCTTGCTAACAGTATTTGGATTAACTGAAAGCAGACTTGCCATTTTTCTAACAGAGGGTAATTTATCATTGGGTTTAAGTATATTCTTCAATGATAATTCTTTTATATTATTTATAATCTGTTCATAAATTGGTTGATCACTCATTATATTTATCTGAAACATATTTTACCTCCTTTCCCAAGTGTATTAACTGTATTATATATAGTGGTACACTGTTTGTCAATCATTTCAAATAAATAAAAGGTCTTAAGCCAATTAATTAGCTTAAGACCTTCGTTTAATAGACTATTCAATTATCAATTCCTCATAATAATTATCCTCTTCTTCTAGATGATCTTCTTTGTATAGTTTTAAATACCTATCTGTTACAACTGTTGTATCTGTTAGCATATCTACAAAATGTTGTTTGTATGGAGTAAATATAGTTAACAGATATAAGGCCATTACCATTTTTTGAATATAACGTCCAAAACCCTCTCGAACTATTAGGGTTTTAAGAGATAATTTTTCTTCATTTAATCCAATAACTCTAATTCCAAAGATCATCTTTCCTAATGTTTGACCATTTGTCAATTTAGTTAAGATTATAAAATATAGTAAATAAATCAGCAAGGATAACAGAGTAAATGTTAATCCTTCTTCCACTGAAAACAGAGTCATTCGACTAATAGATCCTATCATAATAAGATCTATTATAAAGGCAAGAAATCTAGTGGTAAATCCTGTATAAACATATTCTGGATATTCTGCAAATGATTTAATCATCAACTACACCCCCTTATAAATATACATAAGCTTTGGTGCTAATTCATTTATATTTATATCTGGTAAGGGTGATAATTGATCTGAAAAACTTTGTTTTATTTTTAATAATGGTTGACCAAACAGATTTAATTCAGGCTTACCAAAATAGATTACTTGAGAATTTTCAAGAGAATAATCTTCTTTTAAACCCTTAATAGCTGTTTGATAATAACCTAATTCATCAACCAATCCATTTTCTAAAGCCTGTCCCCCGTCATAGATTCTTCCATCGGCAATCTTATATATTTCTTCACGACTCATTTCTCTTCCCATTTCTATAGTGTCTACAAAACGTTCATACATATTATCCACTAAATTTTGCATAACTTGTAATTCCTCCTCCGTATTTTCACGGGTTGTGGATCCAAGGTCTTTTAAGTTTCCACTTTTAATTGTTCTATCTTCGACTCCTAATTTGTCCATTAAACCAGTAACATTGAAGCCTTGCATAATTACTCCTATTGATCCTGTTATGGTTTCTGTTTGAGCAAATATTTTGTCTGAGTTAGCTGCAATATAATATCCACCACTGGCAGCCATGGACTCCATAACTGTGTAAACTGGAATATCTCTCGTCTCTTTAACCTCAATTATTTTATCTGATAACTCTGCGCTTTCATAAACTCCTCCACCTGGTGAATTTATTCTGAGCAATATAGCTTTAATACTTTCGTCCTCTTTTATTTTTTCTAAGTTTTCGAGTGTTCTTCCATGATTATACCCATCAATTCCAAAAGGGGATACCTGCTGATCCATAATTACACCTGATACATCTATTACTGCAATACGACTTTTAGGATTTCCATCTTCTAATACTTTTATATCTGTCCCTCCACCTACAAAATCTTTTAAAAAATTTGCTGGTTCTTTTTCTTTTTCTCCAACAATTTGTTTAACTGTTGCTGGAATTATTAGGGATACCACAAAAATAACCACTGCTAGTCCAACTGCTATCCATCTTTTATTTGTCATTTTCTACCTCCATTTAAATTCTTATAAAATTTAATCTCACTAAACTACTATACAACATAATATTGATTAAAATCATCCTTAATAAACTATTACCCTTTTTCAGTGAATTTATATTGTTTTTTATATTTTCTTGCAAGGGTCTAATTTTTACGATAAAGTATTTATGTAGATATAATAGCCCAGTTTACGCAATATTATATATTTTTATTAAACACAAAGAAAAAAGGAGGAATTATGAGTATTAAAAACGAAGAAGAAGTAAATCAAAAAAATGAAAGAGATGAAGTGAATCTAGCTGCAAAAAGATTGTATTCAAGGAACTTTACTAAATTTGGTCTTGATATGAATCCTTTTGTCTCTATAGTTTCAGCAATTTTAGTATTAAGCTTTATTATATTCACAGTATTAAAACCAAATATGTCAGCTGAGTTTTTTACAAATATCAACAATAAAATCAACGAAAACTTTAATTGGTTATTTGTAATTATAATTAATGGAGCGTTTTTCTTTCTAATATTTTTAGGATTTTCCAAATATGGAAATATTAGATTAGGAGGTTACACATCTAAACCAGAATATAATGACATGTCCTGGTATGCTATGATGTTTAGTGCTGGCATAGGTATAGGTATATTTTTCTATGGTGTTGCTGAACCTATATATCATTTAAATATTCCTGAAGCTTTAAACTCAGGATCTAATTTTGATAATTTCAAAGTTATGTTTTTACATTGGGGTGCTCATGCTTGGGCAGTTTATGGACTTATGGCTATTGGACTTGGATATTTTTCTTATAATAAGGGACTTCCCTTTGCTATTAGAAGTTTATTTTACCCTATATTGGGGGATAGAATTTATGGAATCTGGGGAGATATTGTAGATACTGTTGCAACCCTATCTGTTCTATTTGGACTTGCAACTTCTTTAGGAATCGGAGCTCAACAGATTAACTCTGGACTTAATTA
>JARIDA010000023.1 GCA_029257065.1 Tissierellaceae bacterium
ACATAAAGTATTAAATTTCTATTCCAATAGTTTTTTCCCTGACTATAAACTTTTTTAAACTCTATATTTTTTTTCAAGCTATATACCTTATTCATTTCAATGCTCCTCTATACAAAATATAACTGCAGAGACACTAGGCAGTGTCCTATGCAGTTATATTTTTTCTACCTCTTTTTCTTCTTCTTCTTATGATTGCTCTACCTGATCTGCTTTTCATTCTGTTTCTAAAGCCATGCTTTTTACTTCTCTTCCTTCTTTTTGGTTGGTAAGTTCTTTTCACCTAAGTACACCTCCTTAGAGTATACAAATTAAATATTCTATATTTCTATATATATTATATCACAAATATAGAGTTTATCTTAATTAGATTAAACATACACACTACTATGATTATATTTATTTAATCCCAGTATGTCAAGATATATAAACGTTTTTACAGAAATATATAATCTAAAGTTATCAACATTTATTTTTTTGTGTGGATAATTCATTGATATATATGCTGAAATTTGATATTATAGTTAAACATGTGGATAATCTGGATAAGAATTATTAACATTAATAGTTATCCACGGATTGTTGATAACTTGTGCATAACTATTTGAAAGTTCAATAAAAAACAGATCTTTCCTTGAGAAATGCCTAATTGTTATCAACATTATTTTTTTATAACCATGTGAATAAAATAAATTAATATAAAATAAGTAAATTAATAACATTCTACTAATATCTTATCAACATTATTTAAAAAGATTATTAAAAAATATTTATAAAAAATAATTAATATTTTTGTTGATAAAATTGTTAATAAGTTTAAAAATTAAAAAAACAAGGAGGTAAATTATGGCTTCTAGCTTAGATAATATTTGGAATGAGGTCTTAAATCTGATGAAAGTTGAATTAACTGAAGTTAGTTTTAATACTTGGTTAAAAACAATAGATCCAATAAGTATATCCAATACTACAGTTTTTTTGGCTGCTCCAAATGAATTTACTAAGGGTATATTAGAAGGAAGATACTTAAATCTAATTAAATCAGCTCTTAAACAGGTGACAAATGAAGATTTTCAAATAGAATTTAGTATTCCTGGTGAAATCATACAACAAGTTGAAGAGCCAATAGTTGAAGATAAGGAATTTAATGAAAGAGCTATTTTAAATCCTAAATACACATTTGATTCTTTTGTTATAGGAAATAGTAATAGATTTGCACATGCTGCATCTCTTGCCGTAGCTGAAGCACCAGCTCAAGCATATAATCCTCTTTTTATTTATGGAGGAGTAGGACTTGGGAAAACTCACTTAATGCATGCTATTGGTCATTTCATACTATCAAATGATCCAAATTCTAAAGTGGTTTATGTTTCTTCTGAAAAATTTACAAATGAACTAATCAATTCCATTAGAGAATATAAAAATGAAGAATTTAGAAATAAATATAGAAATATAGATGTATTATTAATAGATGATATTCAATTTATAGCAGGAAAAGAGGGAACTCAAGAGGAATTTTTCCATACATTTAATGCTCTTCACGAATCCAATAAACAGATCATAATATCCAGTGATAGGCCACCTAAGGAAATACCTACATTAGAAGATAGATTAAGATCTAGATTTGAATGGGGTCTTATTACAGACATACAACCACCTGATCTTGAAACTAGAATAGCTATTTTAAGAAAAAAGGCAAATATAGAAAATCTTAAAGTTAGTGATGAAGTTTTACTCTATATTGCTACTAAAATAAAATCTAATATTAGAGAATTAGAAGGAGCTTTAATCAGAATAGTTGCATATTCCTCACTTACTAATAGTGATATAGATTTAGAACTTGCTGAGGAAGCATTAAAAGATATTATTTCTGAAAAGAAAATAATAGAAGTTACTCCAGATTTAATAAAAGACTTTGTTTCTAAAGAGTATAATATTAAACTGGAAGATTTTATATCTAGAAAAAGAACCAGAGCAATAGCCTATCCTAGGCAAATAGCCATGTATTTAACTAGAGAATTAACAGATTTATCTTTACCAAAAATAGGAGATGAATTTGGAGGAAGAGATCATACAACTGTTATACACGCATATGATAAGATATCACAGGAACTGGAAGAGGATATTCAACTTAAAAGAAAGCTGGATAAGATAATAAAAGATATCAAGGGTTAGACTTTATAATTGTTGATAGTTTGACTAGTTGTTATGGAGTTATCCACATGTTATTAATCAGCTTAAATGTGGTATCTATCCACAGGTGATACTTATCCACATCTTAACAGGCCCTACTACTATTACTACTATGTATTATTATATAATATCTATATAAAGAAAATTAAAGGAGGACTTCCATTTATGAAAATACAAATAAATCAAAGAAACTTATCAAAACATATAAATATAGCTCAAAGAGGTATTTCAAATAGAACTACTTTGCAAATATTAGATGGTATTTTATTAGAAGCAAAGGATAATCAATTGAAAATAACATCTACAGATTTAGAGATTAGTATTGAAACATATATAGATTGTACAGTTGAAAGAGAAGGATCAGTAGTAATAAATTCTAGAATATTTGGAGATATTATAAAGAAATTACCTGCCACTACAATTAACATACTAGTAAATGAAGACAATAATATGAACATATTATGTGAACACTCAGAGTTTAATATACAGGGTAATGATTATAAGGAATATCCTAAATTACCAATAGTTGTTAAAAATGAATCTTTTAAGATACCAAATGATATTTTCAAAAATGCAATTAAACAAACAGTTTTTGCAACATCACAGGATGAAACAAGACCATCTTTAACAGGTGTTCTTATGGAAATTAAAGATGAACAAATATCTTTTGTTGCATTAGATGGGTATAGACTTGCACTTAAGAAAATAAAAACTGACAAAGATTTAGATATTAAAATGATAATTCCAGGAAGAGCATTAAGTGAAATAAATAAAATAATAGATGATAATGATGAAGATTTAGATATAACTTCAGCTCCTGGTAATATTATATTTGAAATAGGAGATACTAAAATGTATTCTAGGCTATTAGAGGGGCAATTCTTTAACTATAGAGATATAATAAGAAAAGATCATAAAACTGAGGTTATTGTAAATAAAAGAGAATTTCAAAATAGTTTGGAAAGAGCATCTCTATTAGCTAAAGAACAAAAGGCTAATCTTATAAAATTAAGTGTATTAGAAGATAAACTACTTATACAATCCAATTCAGAAATAGGGGATGTACATGAAGAGATATCAGTTTCACCAGAGGGCGAAGAGGTAAATATTGCTTTTAATTCCAGATATTTATTAGAGGGAATAAGAAATATAGAATCAGAGGAAATAAAACTAAACTTGATGGGAAGCTTGAATCCATGTATAATAACACCGTTAGAGGAAGAGAATTATATATATTTAGTGCTACCTGTAAGACTAGCGCAAAATGATTTTTAATTCATATATAGTTAAATAGATTCTTAGAGGTAGAACTATTTGTATAGTATTTATATGCAATGGTTCTACTTTTAATATAAAGATTATGATTTAGAGGTGATAATATGATAGAAATAGAAATAACTACAGATTTTATTAAATTAGATCAATTTTTGAAATTTGCTGGAATAGTTCAAACAGGAGGACAGGCAAGTATTATAATTGATGATAGTTTAGTCAAAGTAAATGGTGAAATATCAAACGAAAGAGGCAGGAAATTAGTTAAGGGAGATAAAGTAGAAATTCAAGATAATAATGAATATATTGTGATATAATATATATGTTCGAGGAGTGTTGCTGTTGAACATAGGAAAAATAAGACTTATAAATTTTAGAAATTATTTAAATTTAAATTTAAATTTAAATAAAAAGATAAATGTATTTATAGGTAAAAATGCTCAGGGTAAAACAAATTTATTAGAATCAATCTATGTTTGTGCTACTGGAAAATCTTTTAGGACCAATAGTGATAGAGAAATGATAAATTTTGATAAAGATGAAGCATATATAGGTGCCTATATGAATATAGATGATTATGAACGGTTTATAGAGATAAAATTAGAAAGAAATGCAGCGAAGACTATTAGAATTAATAAAAATAAACTAGAAAATCAAAAAGAATTAAATAGTGGATTAAATGTAGTGGTATTCGCTCCAGATGATCTTAGATTGGTCAAAGATGGACCAGCAAAAAGAAGAGACTTTTTAGATTCGGAAATTTCTCAAATAAAACCTATATATCAATTTAATATAAGTAGATACAACAAGATACTTTTCCAGAGAAATAATATATTAAAATCCACTAAATCTTATAAAGAGAAAAGGGAACTTTTAGATATTTTTGACCTCCAACTTGCAAGTACTGGTGCTGAAATAGTGGTGGAAAGAAAAAAATATATAGAAGATCTATCTGAAATAGCAAGAGAAATTCATAAGAAAGTTACAAGTTCCAATGAGAAAATTCAATTGGAATATGAGACAAATATTGAATATGATGGGGATACTAATATATTAATAAAAACTTATTTAGATAAACTCAAGGAAAATGTAAATAGAGATATAGAAACTAGAACTACTAGCTTAGGCCCACATCGAGATGATATGAATGTGTTTATAAATGAGAAAGATTTAAGAATATATGGGTCACAAGGACAGCAAAGAACTACAGTATTATCAATTAAGCTTTCTGAGGTAGAACTTATAAAGAGAGTAAGGGGTAGTTATCCAATTCTATTATTAGATGATGTTTTTTCAGAATTAGATAGTGAAAGAAGAAAATATCTAATAGATTCTTTGAAAGACATTCAAACAATTATAACTGTTACAGATACTATGAATTTAAAAGAGATGAAATCAATAGATAAATCTATTTTCTATGTCAATGATGGAATGCTTAGTAAGAGAAGTTTTTAAAATGATATTGAATATAGGAAGAAATAAATATCTATATAAAAGGGATATATTATTTATATTAAATTCAGAAACAGTTAAAATGAATAAAGAGTTCCAAGTTTTTTTAAATAAGATAAAAAACGAGGGATATTTTTTTGGAGTGGAAGATGAATGTGTTAAGAGTTATATTATTCTTAATAAAAATAGTATAACTCATGTATATTCATCCATAATTTCATCAAAAACACTATCTCAACGGAGTAGTTTTGAAAAATGGAGGTAAAAATTTATGGTTAAAGCCAATAATGATAGACAATATACAGCTAGTGAAATACAGGTATTAGAAGGACTAGAACCTGTAAGAAAAAGACCTGGAATGTATATAGGAAGTACGGGACCAGATGGGCTTCACCATCTAGTATATGAAGTTGTAGATAATAGTATAGACGAAGCTTTAGCAGGTATGTGTGACACAATAAGTGTTACCATATTTGAAGATAATTCTATAGA
>JARIDA010000042.1 GCA_029257065.1 Tissierellaceae bacterium
CCTGAATCACTATAGCCAACTACAGAAAAAACTTTCATTTTTACCTCCTTATATAATAAAAGCAATTTCTTCCATAAGAAGAAATTGCTTTTTCTCTATTAATTTGTCTCTTTCAGTCTGTCACCTAGTCCCATTATAGAAAATTTAATTAAAACATATCCTATAATAGCAGTAGTTAAATATATTTGTATTCCTGATATTTGTTTTACTATTCCTGATAAGCTCTCATATCCTAACTGAGATAAATATCCTGCCATTTTAGTTGATGCTACAATTCCTATTGCCATTGGGAAAGTCATTCCTGCATAGGCTGGGGTGAAATCCATTGAGAAAAATTTAGGTATTTTATATATTACAAATGCCAATGTAATTAACAGTGCTATATATAATGCCCCAATTATATAAAAATTTGGATTTTCTATAGCTGTTAAATAACTTACTACACAAAGACTTACTGGAGCAAGTAATATGGCCTGTGTGTGATATACTCCTGCCTTTATCTCTACATTCAGTAATCTATAAATCATAAAAGGCAATATTAACAAATATACAAAAATACCATAATAGGTTAATATTTTAGTTATTAATGGCTCATTCATTGGTCCACTTGTAACAACTGAAACCATTATTCCATTATAACTTACAAACCAGCTGGGAACAAAAACATCCCAGTTAAACTGCTTAATCACATTTCTATAGGTAAATAGGATTAAGTGTATAGTATGAATTCCCAGTCCTATTGACCATAGAGCTTTTCCTAAAACCGAATTAAACTGAATATAATAGGCTCCTAAAATCATCAATATCATTGTAAATCCTGCATAAAGACTGCTTAGTACAGTTTTTCCATATTCATCTTTAAATGTATCTGGATACTTTATAATCTTAATTATATATATTAAAATCATTATTGTGGCAACCCAACTAGTCAGATGCCTGACTATTGGGAAACCTAAATTTTCATATACATTTGATAATGTTAAAGCTCCTACAAAAGTTGGTAATATTGGAACTGGTAAATTTTTTATTCGCTCTATAAAAGGTTTTGACATCTTAAACCTCCTCATAGCTAAATTCAAAATTATCTTTCACATGAAAGAAATCTGAATAATCTATATCAAATAATGATTTTTTAATTTTGGATACATCTATATTTTGTCTGATCATTTGAGTTAGTGTTCCTGAATAGGAAAGATCTCCTTGTAATATAGCTCCTTGTATTTTTCCATCTTTATGAATTATTTTTTTGTAATTTCCTTTTCTGTCCTCTTCTATTTCAACTAAATAACTATCATCTTTTGGCTCATTAATGCCTAGAGACATAGTTGGAATTCCAAAGAAATTCATAGTGGATTTACTAGCAAAGAAATCATTCATTTCCCTATCTCCACCAGCCATATTATTAGCTGCAATAATTCCCTCTTTAACAGCTACTGGCCATATTGGACCCCATCCAGTAACATCTCCTGCTCCATATATATCTGGATCATTGGTTCTTCCCCTTGGGTCAATAACAAGTCCACCTTGTTCTAATTCTAGTTCTGTGTCCTTTAAAAATTCAGTATTAGGCCTAACACCTGCTGCTACAATAAGTAGTTCACAAGGAATCTCTTCATCTTCTAGGAGCAAACTTTTTACATTTCCATTTTCATCTAAATTCAATTTTTGCACACAATTGTTAAAATAAAATTTAACACCTTTTTCTTCAAATGCCTCTTCATATGTGGCAGAAGATCTCTTATCCAGTTGTAGTGGTAAAAGTCTATTTTCCATTTCCACCAATCTAATATTTTTGTCTAAATGAACTAAACCAGCTATGGAATCCACTCCAACTAGTCCTCCACCTATTACAACAATATTATCTACTTTTTCAATTTTTTCCATAATTTCAAAAGTATCTGCCATATCTCTAAACCCAACTACATTTCCCGCTTCTTTTAAATTTTCAATTGGTGGGAAGAATGGTTTTGCTCCAGATGCAATAAGTAGTTTATCATAGGATACTTCTTCTTCATTATCCAATTTAACTAGTCTTTCTTTTGAGTCTAACCCAACTGCTTCTCTTCCACCTATCCAGTCTATTTTATATTTATCAAAAAAATCTTTTTCTACAAAATTTAACTCTTCAACAGTTCTATTTCCACACATATAGTGATGCATAATACATCTAGAATAAACTATATCGTCCTTTGAAATTAGCACTATTTCAGCATCCTTATCCTGTTTTCTTAATTCTCTGGCACCATTAATTCCTGCTGCAGATGACCCTATTACAACATATTTCATCATTCTACCTCCTCTAATGTAATTGCACCCATAGGACACTTCTCAACACACATTGGATCTGCTGAACCGTCCTCTGTACGATGAACACACATATTACATTTCATAATCAATTCGTGATTTATTCTATCACTTTTTAAAATACCATAAGGACAAGCCATTATACACATATAACAACTTACACATTTTTCCTCATCATATTCCACATATCCTGTATCTGGATTCTTAGTCATAGCTCCTGTCATACAAGTATAAACACATTCAGGCAAATCACATTGACTACAGAAGATAGGGGAAGCTTTGTTCCCACTATCTATAACAACTCTATTTCTAGCATCATGACTTTCATGTGAAACTACACAAGCCGTTACACATCCTAAGCATCCGATACATTTATCTCTATCTATTTTTATTCTTTTCATCTTTTTCACCCCTTATATCTTTTCAAAGTAAACTGGTGCAGATTTATATGCTGGCTCCTTTGAATAAGGATCATAAACAGATGGTGTCAATTTATTACACTCTATATAGTGTATAGGTGCGTAAAGTTGGTCCTTGCTAACATTGTCAGTTACTTTTACAAAAAACACTGCATCTTCACCATTACTAGAATAGACACGTATATGATCATTTTCTTTAATTTCATATTCTTCTGCCACTTCTGTATTCATATATAGATATGCATCTCTTATTCTAACGTCTTCTATAAACTCAACTTCTTTGGTTCTAGACTGTGTATGCCACTGTCCTACAGTTCCTCTTCCCGTATTAAATATATAAGGATATTTCTCTGTAGTTGGAAGTGGATTTTCCATTGGCGCTTCAAAGATAAATTTAGCCTTTCCTGATGGGTGATAGAATTTTCCATCCTCATAAAGTCTTCTCTGATCATCTTCTAAGACTTCTCCCTCTCTAAATGGCCATTGTATTCCATTTGAATTTTCCAGTCCTTCCCAAGTTACTCCAGTTATATCACAAGGCATTCCTCTGGAACATTCTTTCATTAGTTCGAAACAATCTCTTGGAGTTTCCCATCCATCAAGCAGGGATCCCATTCCAAGTGCCGCTCCAACACCATGTATTATTTCATAATCATTTCTTTCATCTTCACCTTTTTGGACACAAGGTCTCATTGGTGAAACTCTTCTCTCCAGATTTATATAAGTACCTTCCTTTTTTATTCCAGATACTGCTGGGAAAAATACTGTTGCAAGTTCTGCACTTTCCGTATCATCATATATATCTTGAACTACAAATAATTCTAATTTTTCAACGGCTTTTGCAAAGGTTTCATTATTGGTCCAGCTGTGACGTGGATTTGTACACAATATCCATAGGCCTTTAATCTCACCTGCATTTATCCCCTCTATAATTTGATTATAGGTTGCAGTTGGTTTTTCAGCTAAATCAGAATCTCTAACCTTTAAAACTTCTGCAATTCTATCTCTTCTATTTTGATCATTAAAAGCTCCTCCACCAAAGAATCCAGTTGTATTACTATATGCTCTAGATCCCATTGCATTACATTGACCTGTAATTGAGTTTGCTCCTGTTCCTTCTCTTCCCATATTTCCAGTCATAAGTGCTATATTTATAATTGCTTGAGCACTTCTAACAGCTTCATATCCTTGATTAATTCCCATTGTCCACCAAAGAGAAACCCTTTCTCCTTTATGAATAAGTTGAACCAATTCTAATATCTCTTCTTGTTTTAACCCTGTAACTTTTGCTCCATTTTCTAAATCATAGTCTTTTACAAATTCCTTAAAATCCTCATATCCTTCAGTACTAGCTTGGATATATTCCTTATCTATATAGTCATTTTGGATTAAAAGATTTGCCACTGTATAAAGCAGTGTTAGATCTGTATCTGACTTTAATCCATACCAGTGATCAGCATGTTGTGCAGTTTCAGATCTTCTTGGATCTATAACAATTAATTTTTTATTTTTATTTTTTAAAATTCTTTCCCATAAAATTGGATGAGCCACCACTGGATTTGATCCGATTAGGATAATAGTGTCTGAAAGCTCTAAATCATTTAAAGTGAATCCTGGAGCATCAAATCCAAAACTTTGATTGTGAGCAACTGCAGCAGTTGCCATGCAAAGTCTTGTATTACCATCCACATTTGTCTTAAGATAATTTCTCATTACATGACCAAATAGGGCGAATTCTTCCATGGTTAATTGTCCTGTACTGATTCCAGCAATACTTTCCCTTCCATATTTTTCTTGTATTTCTAATAATTTATCAGCCACATATTGAAATCCTTCATCCCAAGATACATATTCATAACTTCCGTCATCTTTTTTTATCTTAGGTATTGGAGGTCTAGTTACTGTTGTTTGCTGTTTGTCTAAGGATAGTCCTTTAATACATGCAAATCCATCATTAACTGGATATCCCTTTGTTGGAATAACCCTTACGATTTTATTGTCCTCTATATGGAAATCTAGATTACAGTCTATTGCACAATAATTACATGTTGATTGTACTATTTTCATAAAACCCATCTCCCTTTATTTTAATATTTACCAATTAATATGTTCTGCTACTATTGCCTCTTCTGGTAGATTTATATCTTTTAAAGCCCATTTTTTAAATTCTTGATAACCTGTACGGTCAACTATATAACCTATATGCTCTTTAGGTAAGCTTGTATCAATATATTCATCTACATAGTCATAAGTATTTTTTATAATTTTAACAATTGAATCCTGATCTACAAACTCTATAAAAGTTTTTGCCAGTCTTGGATCTTTCTTTCCAGTTCTTCCCATTATTACTAGCTTAAATCTCTTTTCCTCTTTTCTCGTCCAAGCCTGCATAGGACAAGTTACAACACATTCACCACATTCAATACAAATTTCTTCATTTCTTACCACTTTACCATCAACCATTTTTAGTGCATCTACTACTCTTTTTTTACAATTCTTCACACAAGCTTCACAACCTACACAGTAATAAGGGTCATATTGAACTCCCGCCATACCAATTATTCCAAAATCCTGTAATTGAACCTTGGCACAATCATTTGGACAACCAGTTGCTCCTACTTTAAAGTGATGATCATGAGGGAATATTGCAGCTTCTATTTCCCTTGCAAATTCTGTCGTATTATAATTTGCATATGGACATATACGATTCCCAATACAGGCAATTATATTTCTAGTTCCAGAAGAAGGATATCCTCTCTCTGGATCCTCTATCTCTACCTCATAGGGTATTTCCAATGTTTTTATTACTGGAGCTATTAATTCATTAATCCTATCCATATGTTCAAAATCTATTCCTGTAATTTCAAATCCCTGTCTGGAAGTAATATGCAGAAATCCATCTCCATACTCTGTAGCTATTTTATTTAAGGAAGGAATTATTTCTGCTGGTATCTGTCCACCTGGAATTCTAACCCTTATGGAAGTTTTGTCTCTTAATTTAGTTATTCTAAAAGCATTCTTCTTTATCTTTTTCGTATTTAAGTCTAACATTTCCACCCTCCTAATCTATTAATTTAACTGCCTTGTCATAGGTAAATATAGGACCATCTGAACATACATAAGTATTGTCTATTTTACAATGTCCACATTTTCCAATTCCACAGGACATTCTTCTTTCAAATGAAACCCAAATTTGATCCTCTGGTATTCCTAAATCCAATAATTCTTTTCCAGTAAATCTTAGCATTGGCGGTGGACCTACCATAATCACTGCCATATTATCAATATCCGTAATTTGTATATCGCATGCATATTCTGTTACAAAACCAGTATTTAAATTCCATCCCTCTTCTGGTTCGTCTATGGTTAAACATATATCTAGATTTTCTTCCCATTTTTTAAATTCATCTTTAAAAAGTATATCTTTAGAAGATTTAAATCCACTTATCAATTTAAAACTATTTAATTTGTCTAAGTTTTCATGGAAATAATTTACAATATATTTAACTGGTGCAAGTCCAGTACCTCCTGTAATCATTACTAGGTCTTTTCCATAATAATCTTCAGGATCAAAATAGTTTCCATAAGGTCCTCTTATATGTAGGTCATCTCCTACTTTCTTTTCAAAAATAGCATCTGTTACAAGTCCTACTTTTCTAATGGTAAGTTCTATACCTACATCATTATAATCACTTACTGATATTGGAACTTCACCATGTCTTGGAATGGATACTTGTAGAAACTGACCACATTTTACATCTTCTATCTCTTTAATTTTTTCAATTACAAAAGTATAATCTATATCTGTCTGTTTAATAATATCTTTTATCCTTGCTGGATATGTCATATATGGATTCATATTATTCTCTCTCCTTATTAACTTTTTCTGTTACTCTATTTATGCATTTTGCAAATGAAATGTATTCAGGGCATCTATCGTCACAACGACCACATCCAACACACATGGTTTTATCAAATCTCTTTTTAAAGTCATATACCTTGTGCATAGTTTTAAAACGCATTCTAGAACCATTGTCTTTTCTAAAGCTGTGTCCTCCTGCCATATCTGTGAATTTGTCCACTTGGCAACCTGCCCAAACCCTACGTCTCTCTCCATTATCTGGATTCTCAGAATAATAAATATCAGTTGTGGTAAAACAAGTACATGTTGGACAAGAATAATTACATCTACCACATGCTATACATCTATTAGCATAATCTTCCCACATTTCATCTTCAAATAGTGAAAGATCTAATTTCTCTATATCTGGAAGATTCACCTCATAATTATTTTCCAAAACATAATCAGGTGTAAATTGGATCTCTTCTTCCTCTTTAAAATCAGATTTAAACTCTTCATCCTTAACTTGAATATGTATCTCCTGATCAAAAAATTTAACTCCCATAGAATAATTGTCCGTTTTATTACTGTCCATAGAAACACAGAAACAATTATCAAAGCTTTCACTACATCCCATTAATATATATTTAATATTATCTCTTTTACGCTTGTAGTATGGATCTACAAAATTAGCATTTTCAAGGAATATTTTGTCTGTTCTATCTATAGCATGAATATCACATGAGCGTAGAAAAACTAAATATTTCTTCTCCTCATATTCTGGTTCACTAAGTTTTTCCTTTTGTATATTAAACATGGTTTCTGTTACAGGTGATAATATTTCCTTAGCTGAAAAATGCGACTTCTCTTTGTATTCAATTTCCTCAACCGATTGAATCTTCTCATATCTTATATTGTCCGTATCTGAAAATCTTGCACCACCAACAATTCTAACTGGTGCATATATCTCATATTCTTGAGACCACTTATCCAGATACAAGTTAAAATCTTCATTACTTATTCTATAACTCATATAATATCCTCCTTATTTTCAATCTATCTGCTTTCACTACCATTATATTAGCTATTAGATAATTTATCTGTGAAATATATCACAAGTTTTGTTAAAAGTTAGTCAAATATGATACAATTATTCTAAATTGATACAATTTTCAAGCATTTTAGAGGAGGAAGATTAAAGTGAATCTTTTACAAGAGTTAAATCAGTTAAATGAATGGCAAAACTTAAAATATAATACAAAAGAATCTATTATAGAAAATTCTATATACAATCATTATGGGAAAGAATCAATTCTATTTATGGAAAACACTTTTAATCCTATTATTTATATAATTATTTCTGGATATGTAGTATTGTCTAAAATGTCTCCTAATGGGAAAGAGAAATATCTATACTATCTTTCAAAGGGTGATTTAGTCAATGAGTCCACTATTGATGAAAATAGAACAACTACAACTGTAAAAACCTTGCCTAATGCAGATATAATAAGTATTCCAAGAGATAACTTTGTCCAATTAATGGAAGAAGATAGTAAATTAGCAGCATTGGTAATAAATAGATTAATAAAGAGTTTGCGCAGAAGTCAAAGACAAATTTTAAATCTAGGAGTTTATAATATTAAAAAAAGAACAATCTCTAAACTTTTAAAATTATCCAGGGATTATGGTATTCCAATGGATAAATATACTCTAATAGATATACCCTTAAATCAAACAGATATTTCAAATTTAGTTGGGGCTTCAAGAGAGTCCATTAATAGAACTTTAAAAGATTTAGAAAACAAGGAAATAATATGCTTTGTGGATGGTAAAATTGGAATAATAGATAGAGATATACTTTTAAAGGAGTTTTCAGATGAATAATTTATTTTTGACTGGAGATATTTCCATAGGCAAGACAAGTCTATTAAAACTAGCTTTAGATAGAGTTGAAGATTCCATAGGTGGATTTATAACTAAGAGAGTTATAGAAGGGCACTTCAGAATTTACCTATCTCAATCTCTAGACAATAGAGACACTCCTATTAAAATATTACAGGTGGACTCCAGGGATTGGTCAAAAAGAGTTTTTACCCAATCGTTTTCTAATGATCTAGTGGATTTACTGGACCACAGTTTTAAATATAAGGATTTGATTGTATTAGATGAGTTGGGCAATACTGAAAATGACATTGAAAAGTTCACTTCTAAAATATTTGAGCTGTTAGATAGTGATAAAGCTATATTTGGAGTTTTAAAGGATTCTAATTGTAAATTTTTAAATCAGATCCGACAGAGAGACGATATTATTATAATTGAAATAACTGAGGAGAATAGAGATCTTATTTTAGATAATATTTTGGATATCCTCCAATCCTTTGGTATTAATATAAATAGAGAATAAGAAAAACAGTAGTAAATACAGTGATTATTGAGATTAGTATATAATCTAATTTTGACATACTCAGTTGATTATAACTAGTTCTACTATCATATGCTCTGAATCCTCTCATCTCAATGGATATAGCTAGCTTTTCAGCCTTAGATATACTACCTAGAACTATAGGCATAAATATATAGGAGTAAATATTTATTCTCTCCCTAATGGGAATTTTATCCAAATCTATTCCCCTTAATTGAATAGCTATAACTGAATCTCTAATCTCATCACGCATAATGGGAAGAAATCTAATTCCCGTTGCCACCATAAATGCCAACTCATAGGGCATTCCCATTTGAACAAATCCTTGAATTATCTCTCTTGAGGAGGAAGTTGCTAATATATTGGCAGAAAAGGCTACTATCATCATTCTTAAAATAAATTCAAGTCCCCTTTTTAATCCATAATCAGTGATTAAGGTAAATTTTCCTATGGAAAAAACTGCTGTACCCTGATTGGAAAACAGACTTTGTAATATGGCTATTGCAAAAATTATATAGAGAAAACTCTTAAATTTTAAAAAGCTACTTTTAAAATTCTTTCCAAAAAATATGGACAGAATCAGAGTTAAAATCAATAATTGGAAAAGTGAAACCAAATCCCTAACTATAATAGCTAAAAAAGAAATACATAAAACTATAATCAGCTTTGTTCTTGGATCAATCTTATTCTCCTCCATCTTCAACTATTTCACCTCTGTCCAATTTTATCTTTCTATCAGCCAATAATTTTATAAATTCATTATCATGACTAATTATTAGCATTCCAATACCTTTCTTATTTAATTCTTTTAATTTATCAGTCAATATATATTTCCTCTTCATATCCAATCCAGTAGTAGGCTCATCCAATATTAAATACTCTATGTCATTTACCAGTATTCCTGCAATAGCCAATCTCTGTTTTTCTCCATGACTTAATTTTAATGGAAAACTTTCTCTCAGGTGTTCCAGTTGGAATGTTTGAAGTAGATTATCAACTTTTTTATTTATGTATTCTAACTCCAATCCCTTAGACTTAAGAACAAAACTCAGTTCTTCCTGAACACTATGGGTAAAGAATTGTTTTTCAGGATTTTGAAACAAATACCCTATTTTACTTCCTATTTCAGCTAAAGTCATTTGGGAAATATTTTTTCTTTGAATAGATATTTCTCCAGATATAGGCTTTAATATTCCCATTAAAAGCTTTCCCAAGGTAGTTTTACCACTTCCATTGGATCCTGTAATAATTGTAATTTCTCTATTATCCAGTTCTAGATTAATATTTTTAATAATATACTTTCCCTTTTCATAGTGAAAATTTAGATTCTTAACACTTATAAAGTCCAAATCATCACCATCCTTTAAATTCACTAAGCTTACCATCTCTAAGTTCTAATATTCTGTCTGCAATTTGAAGATTTTCTAAATCATGTTCCACAGTAATAACCGTTTTATCTTGAGATTTCAAATTCAGTAAAATACTTTCCATGTGTTTTTTTCCCATTTGATCTAATTGTGAAAGAGCCTCATCCAAAAGTAAAATCTCTCCATCCATGGATAGAACTGAGGCAATAGCTATTAGCTGTTTTTGCCCTCCAGATAGATTGTTTGGATTTTCATATCGATAACTCTCCATCTGAACTAATTTCAAGGATTTCTCTATTCTCCTGCCAATTTCTTCTCTATGGATACATAGATTTTCTGGCCCAAAAGCTATTTCATCCTCCACAGTTGGTGAGAATAACTGAGAGTCTGGATCTTGAAAAACTATTCCTATTTTTGAAGATATTTGAGATAATTTCATTTCACTTATATCCTGTCCTAATATTTTTATCTTCCCACTTAACTCACCCTTATATATTTTAGGTATAATTCCACAGAGACAATTCAATAAAGTGGTTTTCCCTTCCCCACTCAGCCCAACTATTGCCAATATTTCACCCTTTTTAACTTGTAAATCTAATCCTTTTAAAATCTCTCTTTTTCCATCATAGGAGAAATGTAAATTCTCCACTTCCATTATATTATTCATCTAAAACAATCTCCACCACATGCTTGCACCATCTCTGACTAAATTGGTCTTCTCTAATAATCAGTTGATAGGGCCCACTTCCACCCTCTTCTCTAGCTTTTAAAAACTCTCCATCCACTTTATAAGCCAAATAAACATTATCCTCTTCTAAGACTTCATCCGACTCCAGTGCCACCACATATCCATCTACAGATCTAACTATAATCTGTTTATCCTTTTGAACTTCCAAATCTTTTTCTTTAAATATATTCTTTACTGGAACTCCTGTATATATATGTGTCTCAGCTGCTTTTCCACTGGATTTTAAATCAGCTGTAAACTCCTCTTCTCCTAGTTCACTTATCTCATCTAAATTCAAATTATATTCTCTCTCTTCAGATTTTATAATTATTTCTCTTTTCTCATGGATTTCTAGCTTATCTTTTACATTTCTCCTATTGAAAAAACCTAAGATTAGGACTATTACAGCTAAACCCACCACTGAAAAAACTATATTCTTATTCTTCATCCAATCCTCCTTCTAAAATCATATATGGAACTATCATATCCTCATATCTAAATTCTCCATGATTACCCCCATCCTCTGTTAAGTGCATTCCATGATCTGAAGTTATAATCACTTTGCCTGACCATTTTTGGACTAACTCATCAATATATCCATCTATATCTTCTAGAATATTTATGGTTTCATCTGCTAAATCTCCATATGAATGACCTGTAAAATCTAATTCTTTGAAATGAACAAATAGAAGATCATTCCCCTTTTTCATTTCTATTAATGCAGACTGAAATATTTCATCATCTATACTTCCATCCCTATTTCTATCTATATTTAATATAGGTGGAATTTCTGTTTTAAGTATTCCAATATTTCCTTGGATCAAGGCTCCTGCTTTTTCATTATCAATAATATATTGAAATATGGAATTTCCTTTGTATTCCCTTTGATCATGGGAATAAACTCCATTTTCCTTAGGAGATTTACCTGTAATCATTGCTGCAAAACCCGCATTAGTAACTGGTTGATATACTGTTAAAGCCTTCTCAGCTTTTTTTATACTGGATAAATAAGGAGTTTTTCCTTTTCCCAGTGCATATTCATATTGATGATATCCTAATCCATCTACAAAGATAAATAAAACTTTTTCCCCTTTATTCAATATATCTTTTGTATCATAATATGAATCCATTATACTTCTATCCGGTGGATCTAAAATTATTCCTTTTACATTTTCAATCTTATTTTTACCATCCTCTGATAAATAGTGAAGACTATTTCTCTCTAACTGAAGATAACTCAATTCATTAATTTCCTCAATATCTCCTAATTCACTCATAATTATTCCCTTTTCCCATTTATAATCTTTCAGTAAATCTTCTATTGAAAAAATTCTCTGTCTACTATACACCTTATTAGTATAAATATTTCCATCCTTCTCCATTTGAGATTGACCCTCAAAGTAGTTTTTCATATTACTTTGAAGGAGATATAATTCTCCTATGGATATGTGTTTTAAATTTTCATTATCTCTAATAATATTAAAACCTTCACCTAATATTTCATCTTTAGATATAAGCACTATTCTCTCTAAATGCTTAATATTGCTACTAGCTGGATGATTCTCATTTATCATTTCCCATCCATTTTTACCTGTAAAACACAGATAACTCTCATGAAGACTCTCTCCTTCTATCATAGAAGACAGGCCATCCGAGCCCATTAGGAGTATATTATTGTTCTCTGATATAGGTTTTAAGTTTAATATAATATCTTCCAACTTTTTCCCCTTTAATCTTTTCCCATCGCTTTTCACTTTGAGCCTATTGAAATCCTTTGGAATCCCCCTCAAAGTGATTGGATTTTCAATATCCCCCACTATTTCTAAACTTGGAATATATCCTAATTCATCTCCGTAAAAAGAAAGACTCCATCTACCTAGAGTAAAAATTGAGATTATTAAAATTAACAGGACTAAATATCTCCTATTCATCTAATCCACCCTCAGTTACCCAATTTTTTATAACTCCATTCTCTTCCAACTTTTCAAAGATTCCATAAGAGATCAATCCTCCTAAACCGCCTGAAAGACTTGCTGAGGCTAGAGTTAAGACTAATGGTGTGGTGGGTAATCTGAAAAATATAATATTAACTATAAAAGTTCCAGATAAATTAGCCAATATTCCTGCAATAAAAAACACATTTATATTTAATCTCTTAGGCCTAAATATTAGTAAATAAAGATCCACTG
>JARIDA010000067.1 GCA_029257065.1 Tissierellaceae bacterium
ACCTATTTGATTATAACATAGAAGATAGAAAAGTTAATCTTTATTACAATAATAAAAGACTGAGATTAATCAGTCTTTTTCTTAAATATTAAATTGGCTGCCCTATGGCTATTATAACTGGATATTACATTTTCAGCTCCTATTCGAGTGTATAGTCCAGCAAATTCTTCTCCGTACATAAATATTCCCACTACAGAGTTAAATTCCACCTTTTCTATCCCATCTTTAAATAAAATGAAATCTCTGTAATTAGCTTCAATAAACTCTTGGTAAATATAGTCCTTATTAAAGGATTCTCTTAGTTTTTCTTCCCATCTATCCTGTGTCAGGTCTCTTCCAACATAAACCCCTTCACCTGCATTCATGTCCGATGGTTTCATTATATATCGATTTTTATTATCTGCCACATGTTGGAAAACTTCTTCCTCTCCTATAAATTCTTTGGTAAGTGGAATATGATTTTTTACAAATTTGACTTCTTCTTCCGATAATAAATTCTGAGTATCTTCATCATATAGAACCTTGAAAATTATTTTATTGTGAATTATCTGGGATCTAAAAGATCCAATTAGACAGATATTTCCATCTCTATATGCCTGGAGAAAATCTTGTACATTGTCCAATTCTGGAATCATCTCAGAAGTTACTAATCTTCTGTAAACCATATCTATTCTAAAATCACCATCATATAGATTACCATCTCTATATTCTAATTTTCTAGGATCAACTATTTTAACCTGGTATCCTCTTTCTTCATATGCCCTTTTAAATCTTTTGAATTCAAAAGTAGTAGCACTTTCTATTAAATCCAAGATTGCTATATTTGGATTTTCTACTTTTTTACCTTCCCAAGAATCATATATCTGCAAACTCTTCTCTACCCAGGAATTGATTAGTTCAAAATATTTAAAATCATATTCTTCTTCTAAATCTTTAATTGCCTCTGTTTCCATGGTTATTTGGGCAAAAATATTATCCTCATACATTGCTGAAGATCCGTCTGTATTTAGTTCACAAAATTTAAAATTGTCTCCATCTTTATAAAAAATATCTAATCTTGAAATTGGAACATTAATATCATATCCATTTTCAATTAGAATTAATTTCTCTAATTCTTTAGGAAAATCAAATTTCTTCCTAAATTCTTCATTTCTTATATATTCAAGGACAATCTTATCCCCAATTTTCAACATAGTCTCTCCAATAAGTCTAAAGTTATCCACATCTTCTCCACTAAAAAACATTGGCTTATAGGAATAGGGAACCACATTGCCTTTAAATATGGCTTCTGAATTAGCAACTCTTTCAGATATATTCTCCTCATAATCTTTAATATATCTATCTTTATCATTGCTAATCAAATCCATATATCTATTATCCATCTCTTTCCAATTCAAAATATCACCTCTTATTTATAATATTATGATTTACTTTCTCTTATCTTTTCAAATAATTCCTTATTCATAGATTTTACTTCTAATTCACCTTCTATTATCTCTTTAATGGATTTTAAATATTTACATTCCTCATCTATTAATCCATCTTTTGCTATTTCCAGAATAATTTTACTCCATTCTTTTACTTTTTTCCCCTTATACTCAGCTTCAATTCCCTTATCTATTATATCCTTTTTGGCTTTATATATATCCTCTTCAGTAAACTCTTCAAAAATATTATATAGCTTCTCCACATTTTCCTCATTATAAAAAAGTCCTTTTAATAAGGCTATCATTCCAAAATTTACTGGGCAAGGCAATGAGTCCATCATTCTAATTTCAATAAATCCTTTGGTCCTTACATCTGGAAATACCATGGTCATCAGATGTTCTAATTCCTCTAATGTATAATCTTCCGTGTCAAATAATTCTCCAATAGTTTTATTTCCAGTATTTATTGCTTCTCCGTCCTTCATGGTAAAAATTGGCTCCACATCCAATAGATATTCTCCATATTTTCTATAGGAAAAATCCTCATCCATTGCTCCTTTTACAACTCCTGATCTTCCGTCATCCATATTCAACCAGATAAGATTTCTTAAATTTTTCTTTTCAAATTTTTCTCCCTCAAAACATATAATATTGGAAGTTATGGCTGAAATTATTGGTGATATTCCATTTGCCACTTTAAACTTCTTTCTATAATCTTCTTCACTTTCGTAATCCAAAGATACTTGAAGTGCTCCGGATCCTTTCATCATATTATGGGCATAACTACCCTTATCTTTAAAATAGTTAAACATATAGTCATATCTCTTTTTAGGTAATAATTTTATCTCTTCTATTTTAGTCACTGGATGATAGCCTAAAGATACTATCATTTGACCCTTTTCTTCTAATATCTCTTCTATTTCTGCCAAAAACTCTCTATATTCTTTGTCCAATTCTCTTATATCTCTCTTTGCATTAATACTAAATTCGAATTGACTTCCTGGCTCTAAAGTTATTACCTTGTCCTCTTTGTGAGCTCCTAATATATGCTCCCCCTCATAGTCTCCTGTCCATCCATTTTCAACCAATTGTTCCAATGTATCTACTATTCCATTTTCATGATAATAGGTTATGGTTTCAAATGTTTTAGAATCAACTATGAAATGTTCAAATTCTACACCTATTCTATATTTTTCTCTATCTTTTTCTCCATTTCTCAAAAATTCTTCTATTATATCTAATTGCTTATCCTTTTTCATAATCAATTCCTTTCTATAAATAATAATATGAATTATATTTATATCATATTTTTCTTTAAATTACACTATAAATTTATTATACCCTAATTCAGCTCTAATTAAGCATGGACCATGTGTTTATCTTTAAAAATAAATATAAAAAAACAAGGCCATTGGCCTTGTCTTAGTTAAACTTTTAATCTGTACATATTATTTTCTAATATTTCATATTTAATATCTTGTTTTTCTACTAAAGCTCCAATAAAAGCATCTCTTATTTGGTAATAGAATTCACCATCTACACCATATTCCCAATATGGAGAATGAATATCTCCATTTCTCTTCCAGGTTACACTATCCTCTGTCACTTGAACAACTTCAGTTATTCTATCACAAGGCATACCATCTAAAAAAGAATCATTAATAAGTCCATAAGCCTCTTTTAAATCTAATTTTTCTTCATCCATATTTAGAGACAAGTCCATAATTCTTTTTAATATAATGCTTTTTCTATCTTCATCCTCATTTACAATTTTACTAACCACATAGGCTAATTTCTTTTCAACCAGATCTATTTTCTCACTTAACCAACCGTGTATATCTGTTTCATCTATAATCTCTTCTAATGGTTTTTTATCTAATTTTCCAATTTTTCCATTTGCCTCTTCTCTTAAATCTTCAATCCAAGATTGTTCTTCATTTAAGTCTAAGATTTCCTCTATTATCATATTTTGATTTTTAATTTTATCATATTGCTTAAAGTGAATTGGTGCTAAAAATTTACTCATAAAATCTCCTCCTATTTATAATCCTATTTTACTCTTAAAGAGAAAAAGTCTCTGTAACTAATGTTACAGAAACTTTTATTTATGATGCTTTGAAATTATAAAGTGGCTTTATTATGTCTATTACTTCTGCTGTTTCATGAAGGTTTTCTAATATATAATCTATTGACTTATAAGCATCTGGATTCTCATCTAATGTTCTCTTATTTACAGATGTGGTATAGATTCCTTCCATATCTTTTTTAAATTTATCCAATGAATGATTTTTTCTAGCCTGAGTTCTACTTAGAAGCCTTCCTGCTCCATGAGGTGCAGAATTATTCCAATCCTCATTCCCTTTACCCTTAGCTAATATTGAACCATCTCTCATATTAATTGGAATCAATATTTTTTCATCTTTATAAGCTGAAATAGCCCCTTTTCTTATTACATTATCTCTAAAGTCTATATAATTATGAATAGTTTCAAAATGTTCAAAATCCTCCACATTCTTATTAATTAATTCTTCTAATATTAGATTTACCATTGTTTTACGATTTAAACTAGCATACTCTTGACATATTTTCATATCATTTAAATATCTATCTCTATGTCTACCTGTTAAGAAACATAAATCCTTAGGATAATCAGGTTCTGTTAATTTATATTGTTTTTCCAATTGCTTGATTCTCTTTTGTATTTTATCATTTTTCCCTTTTTCTCTATATTCTTCTATAATTCTCTCTTTTTCATCATAGAACTCTTCTCTTCCACTACATAATTCTACTGCTAAATCTTGATAGTAGTCTGCAACCTGTTTTCCTAGATTTCTACTTCCTGAATGAATTACTAAATATTTATTTCCCTTGGAATCCTCTCCTAATTCCACGAAATGATTTCCTCCACCAAGTGTTCCAATACTTCTCCTAATTCTTCTCATATTTTCTAGTTCTCTATAACAGTATAAGTCTTCTAATCTATCAAATTCTTCCACTATACGATTATGAGTTTTATATGCTGATGGAATATGCTTATTTACTATTTTATCTAATTTTTTAAGATCAATATCCATTTGTCCCAATTCAACTGTTAACATTCCACATCCAATATCCACACCTACTATATTTGGAATTACTCTTTCTCCCATATCAGCAGTAAATCCAATTACACATCCCATTCCCCTATGAACATCTGGCATTATTCTCACCTTTGAATCTTTAACAAAATCTTGGTCCAAAAGCTTTATTATTTGTTCTGCTGAACCTTCATCTAATTCATCTACAAAAACTTTGGCACTATTATATTTACCTTCTAAAATCAACTATTATACCCTCCTATAAATTAAATATTTATATTTAAAATTTTCATATACTTTTTCTTCTGACTCTTCCAGAAGTTTCCAATCTGGATCTCGGTCTAAATTGGGAATTTTTGTATCCACCCTATCTACTTCTTCCGAAACTCTTGTTATATAGGCTTTTGTACATCTATGGATCAATTGTTCTACAATTTCTCCACCTCCTATTAAGAATTCTTCTAATTTTTTCTCAGGATTTATACTCTCTAATAATATGTCCAATTCTTCTATTGAATTTACAATTTTAATATTTTCTTTTTTATACATTTTGTTTTTGGTTAAGACTATATTAGTTCTATTTTCAAGAGGCTCTCCTCCTGGAAGAGACTCTAAGGTCTTTCTACCCATTATAACTATATTTTCTTCTGTTATTCTTTTAAATCTTTTTAAATCTTCAGGAATTCTAAAAAGTAATTCTCCCTTATTGCCTATACTCCAATTTTTATCAATGGCAAAAATCATATTCATATAATCACCAACTCCTAATATATCCTATAATAAAAGCAATCCTTAAGGATTGCTTTTTACTAATTTTTATCTATTTTGCCTAAATCACTATTTATTAACTCTTCAACTTCATCATATTCTAAATAAATTTCTGTTGGTACTCTTACAGAATCATCTAGCTCATAATAAAACAATACTATAAAATCCTCTGTAAAATACAATTGTATACCTTCCGCCTCAAACTCTTTATTATGTTGTATTCTAGTGGCCTTTTGTATAATATTTTTTAACTTTCTCTGTGAGACTCCATCAGATTTAAAATAATTTTCAAATCTTATAATCTCTCCACTTCTTAAATCTAAATTTAAAGTTCTTATAACTTCTTTTTCTTCACCTATAAAATTATAATTACCTCTAAATATTATACTTATCTTTTCACTGTCCAAGCTACTTATCATGTATTCCATTTTCAAATCTTTAAATAGCTCAGTAATTTCCATCTCTTCTACAAATTCTAATATGGCTTGTTGAAAATAACTTTCCACCACTTTGTTTTTATTGAATTTTAATTCTGGATATTTTATTCCATTCTTATCTATTTGGTTTATCTCAATAAACTCTTCAATTATTATTTCTTTTCCAGTTGTTTGTGGTGGTATACTCATGGTCATCATCTTAGGAGTTGTTGCTTTTACCTTTGAACCAACCTTTATATCTTCTAATCCTATTTCTTCATTATTTTCATTTAATATATTTGACTCTTCTACTATATGAATATATATGTCATCCAATTCAATATCAGAGTTTTTAACATCTACAAGAATTGATATATCACCATCTATTTCATTGATATATTTAATATATCCTTCTAACTGTAGAGTTTCTTCTTTTTCCTCTTCTACCTTCTTCTCCATAATAATAGCTAAATCGTCGCCTGCTATTATTAATTGATGTTTTAAAATTTCTCTAAAAAATTCTATTGGCACATAGGTTATATCATTTTTAATCTCTGGCGCCTCTGAAAGTTTAACAGGCGTTTTCCTTGCTACCATATAATAGTTTTCACCTGATTTAAGACTTATATTTCTAGCATCTTTAGAAACACATACCTGTCTTAACTCCCCATCCCATTGAACCTGAAAACCTAATGCTTCTGATACAACTCTTAGGGGAAGCATATTTGTCTCATTTTTTCTATATCCATTTAATTCTGAAACAGAGAACAGTTTTCTATAAGATTTATTCTCTCTCTCATCTATATCTATCATTTTATTGTCACTTATCTCTTCTAGTCCTTCTACTTCTGCAAATATGGCTGTTCCATTCAATATGATCATTAAAGCCATAGTCATACCTAGTAATCTTTTTCTCATCTAAACATCTCCTCTATATAAAGTTAAATATAACAATATATAGTATATCAAATATATATGTCAATAAGATTACATTGATATTAAGTTTAGTATATTATTGTTCTAATACTAATCCTTCTACTATTTCTTCATAATTTTTTATTGCATCTTCTCTGCCTAACTCAGTTAATTTTACTATATTATTCTCAATAATTATCTTTTCCTGTTTTTCCAATTCTTCTAATATATTTTCTAGAAACTTATCTTCCCAGTTAAAACTCACTTTTATATATTCTATTGAATTATGAACTTTACCATCTTCTTCAGATTCATGATTTAATATATGAAACAAAAATGAATTTCCTGCAAATTGAATTTTTTGTATCTTTCTCCTTCTAAGAGTAGTTAGTAATCCTCTCCTTGGTGCAAATATAAATACTAGTAAAAATACGATTCCAGTGATCATTGCCATAGAACCTGCTATGGATACATCATAATAAAGGGCAAATCTATATCCAATTAATCCATTTAGCCCACCTATTATTGAAGATATTACTATCATCTTTTTTAAATCATCAGTTAGTAAATAGGCAGTTACTGGAGG
>JARIDA010000076.1 GCA_029257065.1 Tissierellaceae bacterium
CCTCTGTTTGCTCCTGCAGAATTAATAAGAATATCTATTTTACCAAATTCTTCCATAACTTTATTTTTTGCTGATGCAATAGATTCAACATCCATTACATCACATTCTACTGGAATACTTCTTACGCCCATTTCTTTTAATTCTTCTGATAAGGTTTCTAATCTCTCCACTCTTCTAGCTAATACAGCAACATCAGCTCCTTGTTTTGCTAAAGCTTTAGACATTTGTCTACCAAGTCCTGATGATGCACCTGTAACTACTGCAACTCTACCTGTTAAGTTAAACATAATTTATCCTACTTAATACAAATTAAATATAGTCGTCACTATAATTATTCCCTTTTTTGTGGATCTTTAAACATAATCATTTATATCATTAAGTTATATTTTATGTATTTGTAGAATATGTGTTCTTTTAATTCGACATGTATTTTTCTCTATGCTATAATTTAGATAATTAGAATATTAAATAGGGGTGATAATATGACAGAAAGTAAATTAAATGAAAATTTTATAATAAATCTACAGGGGAAGTCTTTTGTTACTTATGAAGGATTGCTTGATTACGCTCATCAATTAGGTTTAGAATCTATTGAAGTTGAAATTATTCAAATACCCAATCCTGATAATAATATGACTGCTATTTGTAAGGCTACAGCTAGAACCGAGGATAAAACTTATACTGATATTGGAGATGCTTCTCCTAATTCGGTCACAAGTACATTGGTTCCACATTTATTAAGAATGGCTTCTACTAGGGCTAAAGCTAGGGCTTTAAGGGATTTAGCTAATATTGGTATGACTGCTTTTGAAGAATTATCTTTTGATAACAGCTCAGAACAAGCACCTAGAGAAACTACTACTGAGCCACCTACTAAAAGGCAAATAGATACACTAAAAAAACTTAGCTCCAGTTTAAACTATAAAATTGATTATAATAGTTTAGACAAAAAAAGCGCGGTTTCTTTAATTTCAAATTTAATAGATAAAAGTAATGCAGGTAAATAATCAGTCTTTATTTTCCTGCTGTTTTTTTATTATTTCCATAAGTAGATCACTTAGTACCTCTGCATCATGTCTTATATATCCTTTTTCTATATCTACTAGATTAGAAGATATAAGTTGTATGCCCTTTTCTTTTAATAGTTTCTCTTCATCTTCTCTGATTAATATTGGCTTTGATCCATCTTTTATATAGTCAGTAAGTATTTTTTCAGGAACTTCTTGATTATTCCCAATAACATAATTTAAAATATTCTCATCACTATGCTTTAATATAGCGTTCACATGGTCTAATAGAGTGTATTCCCCAGTCTCTCCTGGTTGGGTCATTACATTTCCAATATATACTTTTGGAGCTTTTGAGTCTTTTATCTTATCTACTATATGGTTGACTAATAAATTTGGTATTACAGATGTATAAAGACTACCTGGCCCAAGTACAATTAAATCTGCATTTTCTATGGCTTCTACAGATTCTTCTAAGGGATAGGACATTTTAGGCTCCATATATATTCTATCTATTTTACTGCTATTTCTTATTGATTCTAATGGTATTTTTGACTCTCCCTTTATCGTTTTACCATTTTCTAAAATAGCGCAAAGTTGAACATTCTCCAATGTCATTGGTAGAACTTTTCCAGTAACAGCAAGTACATTGCTTGTTTCTCTTATTGCAGTTTCAAAATTACCATGTATTTCATTCATAGCTGCTATAAGTAAATTCCCCATATTTTGATCTTTAAATTTACCTTCTTTAAATCTGAAATTAAAAAGTTTTTCCATTGCTGGCTCTGTATTTGCAAGTGCTAAAAGGCAGGCTCTAATATCTCCTGGTGGCAACATACCCAAATCCTCTCTTAAACTTCCAGAGCTTCCACCATCATCTGCCACTGTCACTATGGCCGTTATATTTTTAGTTTTTTTCTTGATTCCACGTAGAATTATGGAGATACCTGTTCCTCCTCCTATTACAACGATTTTAGGATCTTTCTTATATCTCCCTTCATATCTTTTGATTTCCATAAATATTCTCCTTTTAATTATCCCTATGACTAACAAATGATTTATAGTCTTTTTCCTTTAATATTTGTGAAATCTTCTCTGATATAGCTATTGATCTATGTTGACCACCTGTACATCCTATACCTAATATAAGTTGTGTTTTTCCTTCTTCTATATAGTAGGGGATTAAAAACTCCAACATATCTATTAACTTTTCTAGAAATATGTGAGTCTGATCCCATTTAAGAACATAGTCTGACACCTGTTTTTCTCTTCCAGTTTTATCCTTTAATTCTGGTATATAATATGGATTAGGTAAAAATCTCACATCAAATATAAGGTCCGCATCTAAAAGTGTTCCATGTTTAAATCCAAAGGAATTTACTAAAATAGAAAAAGTATCTGTTTTCTTACCCTTTACAAATATACTGTAAATTTCATCCTTTAATTGAGATATATTAAAATTAGAAGTATCTATTATATGATCAGCTCTAACTTTTATGTCATATAATAGTTCTCTTTCATTTTTTATTCCTTTTATAATACTTCCATCTCTATTTAATGGGTGTGGCCTTCTTAGCTCTTTGTATCTCTTTATAAGCTCATTATCAGCTGCATCTAAAAATAAAACTTGATAAGTTATTGATAAATTATCCAAATCATCTAATGATTTAAATAGACCTTCAAAAAATTCTCCTGAACGAATATCTACTACTACCGCTATTTTTCTTTTTTTTCTATTGGAATCTATAAATAACTCTACAAACTTCTGTAATAAAGTAGGTGGTAAATTATCCATACAGTAATAATCCATATCTTCTAAAACTCTTATAGTTTGTGATTTTCCTGCTCCTGACATTCCTGTAATAATAATTAATTCCATTTTATTTCTCCATTCTATCTTACTTTAGTTTGAGATTAACAATCTTATTTAAATCTAATCCTGATTTTTTAGCCTTATTTAATCCCACTTCAATATTTCCTATATGTTCCGGCTTATGAGCATCACTATTTAACATGAATTTTAAATCTAAATGCTTTATCTCCTTTATACTCTCTATAGATAGTTGATCATGCTTAGAACTTATCTCCAAAGCTACACCTTTTTTAGCCGCCTCTTCTGCCACTTCTAATATATTTACTGGAGCTTTAGAGCCAGGATGAGATATCATATTAAGTGGGTATTTTCTTATTGCATTAATATAGGCTTTAGTCATATATTTTTTTGCTCTTTTTTTACCAATACCTATTTTGGCTAAATTTTGAATCAAATATAATCCATAAACATCCTTTAGATTCTTAGGTAGGGCACCATAGTGATATCCCATTATTAAAAAATCCAAGTCTTGAATTATCTCTTGATCCACATCTATACTTCCATCCAGACTTATAATATTAGCCTCTACGCCTAATAATATTTTTAAACCCTTTGGTTCAAACTCCTTATTTAAATCATCTATTTCCATTCTCATTTTTGGAAACATCTTCTTATTTACTCCATATATATAGTGCTTTGGTCCATGTTCTGTAATTGCTAAATATTTTAGTCCTTTTTCAAGAGCTGCTTCTGCGTTTTCTCTGATGGTTCCAGTTGCATGCTTTTTACTTGGCTTTGGATAACTACTATATATAGTATGTGTGTGATAATCTCCTATTAACTTCATTATTCTTCTCCTATTATCATTATTTCTCTTTCTAATTCTACATTGTATTTATCCTTTACTACTTTTCTCACTGTTCCTATTAATTGGAGAATATCTTCACAACTGGCATTTCCTCTATTTATAATAAAACCACAATGTTTTTCTGAAACTTGAGCATCCTTATATCTAATTCCTCGCAATCCAGAGTCATCAATTAATTTTCCTGCATAATATCCTTCCGGCCTTTTAAAGGTACTTCCACCACTAGGCCATTCAAGTGGTTGTTTAGATGTTCTCCTTTGTGTATAATCCTTCATCAAGGCACTTATTTCTTCTTCTATACCTTGTTCTAAATGCATTTCCACTTCTAATACTATTAATCCTTCTTTTTTAACTCTACTAGTTCTATATCCTAATTCTAATTCAGTCAAATTCAAATTTTCTATATTTCCCTTTGTATCAAGTACCTTTACTCGTTTTACAACATCCTTCATTTCTCCACCATAGGCACCAGCATTCATAGTTATTGCTCCACCTAGTGTACCTGGTATTCCTAGTGCGAATTCCAGTCCTTTTAAAGAAGCATCCCTGGCTGCTCTACTCAATCTTGATAGTAACGTACCACTTTTAGCTATTATTACTCCCCTATCTCGATCTATTTTTATGTCATCAAAATTATCATTTAACTTGATAACTATTCCTCTTACACCCTTATCTCTAACCAACATATTACTTCCATTTCCCATTATTAAAAATGGTATGTTTTCTTTTCTAGAAAAACCCACTATCTCCTGCAGCTCTGATTCATCTTTTGGGCTCACCATTATATCAGCTGGTCCACCTATTTTAAATGTGGTGTGTTTTTTCATATCTTCATCTATTAATATATTTTTAATTTCCATTTTTCCTATTTTATCTAATAATTCTTTTTTCAAATTCTCATCTCCCTTAATAATAACTCATCTATATTATATCAGATTAACCATATATTGACTATTCTTCATATTTTGAAAGACTTATAGATTAATATTAAAAAATTATTATTTAAAAATATATCCAAATGAAATCATTTCACTTGGATATATTTTAAGAATTCAATATTCTATTTTTCTTTTTTTCAAATTCTTCCCTTGTAATTATTCCATCATCATACAATTCTTTATATTCTCTTATCTCTCTAGCCCCAGATGTATGAATTGGTTCTTCTTTAATATTTTTATCTATTTTTGATTTAATGGCTTTAAATATCTTTTCTGCATCCTTATTGCTAGATCTTTTAAATTTTATTGATTCCATACTATTTTGAAATTTTATATTTAAAGATCCATTAGATATATTAGTTCCTTCCTTATAATTTATATCCTTAATATCATTTAAACCAATGCCCTGTCCTTCCACCTTCTCTGAGATAAACACTCTAATTAAAAACCAACTTTTCTTTATAACTAATTTGTCATTAAATAATTCTAATTCAGCATTTATTCCATTTAATTTTGTTATCATTTTTTCACTCCATCTATGTATAATATCTCTATTATATAACAAAAACAATATTTAAATCCATTAAATAAAAAAACCTTTGCTCAAAGAGCAAAGGTTTTAATTTATTATTTAATATTCTTGTTCTGCAAGTCTTACATAACTTCTATATCTTTTGTTAGCATTCTCTTCAGCTTTTTTGAATAATTCATCTGCTTTTTCTGGGAATGTTTTTCTAAGTGAAGTATATCTTGCTTCAGTTTCTATGAAATCTAAGAAACTCTTAGTTGGTTCTTTAGAATCTAATACAAATGGATTCTTTCCTTCTTCTTTAAGTCTTGGATCGAATCTATATAAGTGCCAGTATCCTGATTCAACTGCTAATTTCTCTTGTTCTACTGATACACCCATGCCACCTTTTATACCATGACTTATACATGGAGCATAAGCTATTACTAATGATGGTCCATCGTATGATTCTGCTTCTTTTAATACTTTTATTAATTGATTCTTATCTGCACCTAATGATACTTGAGCGACATATACATAGCCATATGTTGTCATCATTAATCCTAAATCCTTCTTAGTTACTTTTTTACCAGAAGCTGCAAATTTTGCTACTGCCGCTGTAGGAGTTGATTTGGATGATTGTCCTCCAGTGTTTGAATAGATTTCTGTATCTAATACTAATATGTTAACATCAGCACCTGAAGCTAATACATGGTCTACTCCACCGAATCCAATATCATATGCCCATCCGTCTCCACCAAATATCCACATTGATCTTTTAACTATAAAGTCTGAAGTTTCTTTTACTAATCTTAAGATTTCTTTTCCTCTTTCATTGGAAACTTCTTTATCCACCACAGAAACAATATTAGTGTGAGCTGTTTTTGTCTCTTCTGGATCTTTTTTGTTTTCTAACCAATGTTTAAATACTTCGTTTATCTCGTCATCTATATCTAATTGGATAAATTCTTTCATTAAACCTTCTAGTTTCTCTCTCTTTTGTTCTACTGCCATTGCCATTCCATATCCATATTCAGCATTATCTTCAAACAATGAGTTTGCCCATGATGGACCATGTCCTTCTTGATTTTTACAATATGGAGTTGCTGGTGCTGATCCACCCCAGATTGAAGTACAACCTGTAGCATTTGCTATCATCATTCTATCTCCAAATAATTGAGTTACTAATTTTACATATGCTGTTTCTCCACATCCTGCACATGCACCTGAGAACTCTAATAATGGTTCTTGGAATTGTGAACCTCTAACATTAAATTTATTTACTAAATCTGGTTTAGCTTTTATGGTCATTGCATAATCCCAATTAATTTTTCCTGTTTCTAATTCTTCTTCTAATGGTACCATTTCTATTGCTTTTGTTCTTGCTGGACATACTTGAACACAGTTTCCACAACTAGTACAGTCTTGTGGACTTATTTGTAAACTATATTCCATGCCTTCTATTCCATTAGCTTTTTTAGTAACAAAGCTTTCTGGAGCATTTTTTACTTCCTCTTCATCTAATAAGAATGGTCTTATTACTGCATGAGGACATACATACGAACATTGATTACATTGTATACAGTATTCTTCTATCCAACGTGGCACTGTTGTAGCAATTTCTCTTTTTTCATAAGCTGCTGTTCCATGAGGGAATGATCCATCTTCAGTTCCTACAAAAGTGCTAACTGGAAGGTCATCTCCTTCTTGTCTATTCATAGGCTCTAAGACTTCTGTTATAAACTCTGGAACTTCTCTAGTTTCCACATCATTTTCATCTTTTGCATTTGCCCATTCTGCTGGTATATCTATTCTTTTATAAGCTTCTAAACCTTTATCCACTGCTTCGTAGTTCATATTCACTATATGATCTCCTCTTGCACCATAAGTATCTTTTATGGATTGTTTTAAATGGCCTATTGCTTCATCTAGAGGTATTATATCAGCTAATTTAAAGAATGCAGCCTGCATAATCATATTCGTTCTTCCACCTAATCCAACTTCTGCTGCTATTTTAGTTGCATTAATTGTGTAGAATTCTATATCATTTTCCGCTATATATCTCTTCATTGATCCTGGTAAATTCTTTTCTAATCTTTCTTCATCCCAAAGAGTATTTAATAAGAATTTTCCACCTGGTTTTAAGCCTGCTAATAAATCATATTGATTTACATATGCTTGTTTTGAACAGGATATAAAATCAGCATCTGATATTAAATAGGTAGATTTTATTGGTTCATTACCAAATCTTAAGTGAGAAATAGTTATTCCACCAGATTTCTTACTATCATATGAGAAATATCCTTGAGCATACATATCTGTATCATCTCCGATAATCTTTATAGCCTGTTGGTTTGCACCTACTGTACCGTCAGATCCGAATCCCCAGAATTTACATTTTATTGTATCTTTTGGTTCTGTCTTAATTACTTCTCCTATTGGTAAAGATAAATTAGTTACATCATCTTCTATACCTATAGTAAATCTATTTTTTGGTTTTTCTTGTTTTAAATTCTCAAATACAGCTAGTATTTGTGAAGGTGTTGTATCTTTTGATCCAAGTCCATATCTTCCCCCAACTATAGTAGGTTTCATGTCTGAATCATAGAACATACTTTGAACATCTAAGTGTAATGGTTCTGCTATTGCACCTTTTTCTTTTGTTCTATCTAATACAGCTATTTTAGTAGCTGTCTCTGGAAATACATTAAAGAAATGTTCTGCTGAGAAAGGTCTATATAAGTGTACTTGAACTATTCCTACTTTTTCTCCTCTTTCTTCTACTAAGTAATCTATTGTTTCTTCTATTGTTTCTGTTACTGATCCCATTGCCACTATTACTCTTTCCGCTTCTGGATGACCATAATAGTTAAATGGTTTATATTCTCTTCCCGTTATTTTTGTTATTTCTTCCATATACTCTACAACTACATCTACTATATTATCGTAGAATGGATTTGAAGCTTCCATTGCTTGGAAATAAATATCAGGATTTTGTGCAGTACCTTTTGTATGAGGATTTGAAGGTGTTAATGCACTTTCTCTAAATTTATTTAAAGCCTCATAATCTATTAGTTTTTCTAAATCATCATATTCCATTACTTCTATCTTTTGTATTTCATGACTGGTTCTAAATCCATCAAAGAAATGTAAGAAAGGTACTCTGCCTTTAATAGCTGCTAAATGAGCTACTCCACCTAAATCCATTACTTCTTGAACTGAACCTGATGCTAATAGGGCAAAACCAGTTTGTCTTGCTGCCATAACATCTTGATGATCTCCAAATATACTAAGTGCATGTCCTGCTAGTGCTCTTGCACTTACATGAAATACTGCAGGTTGTAATTCTCCTGCCATTTTATACATATTTGGTATCATTAATAATAATCCTTGAGATGCAGTATAAGTTGTTGACAAAGCTCCTGCTGAAAGTGAACCGTGTAAAGCTCCTGCTGCTCCAGCTTCTGATTGCAACTCTTCTACTTTTACCTCTTGACCAAAAACGTTCTTTTTACCATTTGCTGACCATTCATCAACTATTTCTGCCATCGTTGAAGAAGGTGTTATTGGATATATTGCTGCAACATCTGTAAATGCATATGATATATGCGCTGCTGCTGCATTACCATCCATAGTTTTCATAACTTTTGACATTTAAAGCCCTCCTTTTGATACTTGATTTAATACTATTTAAGTAATAATATAATTAATTCTTATAATTGCCACCACCTATAGTATAAGGAGTTTTATGCTAAAAGTCAACTTTAAAACCCCTTATACATTTCCTCTATATCATTGATTTATAAACATATAAGGGCATTACAAGAATTTCATTCCGCCTCATTAAAATGATTATATAATTCTTCTGCTGCTGGTCTTGACATACTATTTACTTGTAGCAACTCATCTATACTTGATTTTTTTATTTTTTCTAAACTTTTAAAATGCGTGAGTAAATCCCTTTTTCTCTTTGGACCTATACCTTTAATTCCATCTAGTTCTGACCTAAACATATCCTTGCTTCGTAAAGATCTATGATAAGAGATAGCAAATCTATGAGCTTCTTCTTGAATTTTATAGATCATTCTAAATCCTAATGAATTTTCTTCTAGATTAATTTCTTCATTATTATAGATTATCCCTCTAGTATTGTGAAATTTATCTTTTACAAGACCACATACAGGAATATCTATACCTAATTCATAAAGCACTCTTAGAGCAATATTGACTTGTCCTTTTCCACCATCCATCATTATTAAATCAGGAAAATTAGAAAATCCTTTTGCATCTAATTTACTATCTTTAATCTTCTCTCTCTCACTTAAACCCCTTTTAAATCTTCTCATAAGAACTTCTTCCATGCTCCCATAATCATCTGGAGTATTAATAGTTTTTATTCTAAATCTTCTATAATCTGATCTTTTAGACTCTCCTCTTTCAAAAACAACCATGGAACCTACTGAATTCATTCCATTTATATTGGAAATGTCAAAAGCTTCTATTCTATCTAAATCTATATTTAAATCCATAGCCTCTTTTAATTCTTCTAAAGCCAAATCATTTTGTCTTTGTTTTCTTAAAAATCTGTCACCATATTTACTGATCATATCCAGTGCATTTTGCTTGACCATTTCTATTAATCTTTTCTTTTCTCCTATTTTAGGTATCTGTACAGATACCTTGTTTCCTCTAGTTTTGCTAAGCCATTTTTCAATTGCTACTTTTTCTTCTATTTCCTCTTCAATTAATATTTCTTTAGGAATATAAGCTGTACCCATATAAAACTGTTTAATAAATGAGTTTATAATATCTTTTCTTTCTTCCTTAAAGCTATCCTGTATAATGAAATGTTCTCTACCAATAATTTTACCTGAACGGACAAAGAATATTTGAATACAAGCTTCTTCCAATCCTTTTGCAACTCCTATAATATCTCTATCCATATTGGTGTCATTGAATACAACCTTTTGCTTTTCCTTTAAATGCTCTAGGGATTCTATTTTATCCCTATATTTTGCAGCTTCTTCAAACTCTAGATTTTTGGAAGCTTCTGCCATCTTGTCTTCTAGCATATCTAATAATAAAAATTCTCTTCCATCTAATATATTATATATTTCATCTATATGTTTTTGATATTCTTCATCCTGTATAACTCCTCTACAAGGCCCTATACATCTTCCTATAAAATAATTTAAACAAGGTCTTTTATCTGACTTTCCCTTCTCTAAATTTCTATTACAATCTCTAATAGGATAAATTTCTCTTATTACTTCTAATACTTGATTAACCGCTCCCACATTTGTATATGGTCCAAAATATTTGGCTCCATCTTCAGAGATTTCTCTAGTCTTTAAAACTCTTGGAAATCTATCCTTAGTTATTTTTATATAAGGATATTGTTTATCATCTCTTAACAGTATATTGTATTTAGGTTGATTCTCCTTTATTAATGTGGATTCCAATATTAGTGCTTCAATCTCATTATTAACTATTATATATTCGAAATCTCTTATATTTTTTACCAAAGCTCTAGTCTTAGTATCTTTAGAGCTATTTTTTTGAAAGTATTGTCTTACTCTGCTTTTTAAAGATATTGATTTTCCAACATAAATTATTTCATCATGTTCATTTTTCATCAAATAAACCCCTGGTTTATCTGGCAATTTATCCAATTTATTCTCTAAATCATACATTTTATCACCACTATTTCAAGTTAAAAAAACGGGATATCAGCAGATATCCCATTCTTATTTATTTTACTGCCTCTTTTACCTGTTTAACTAATTCCTTTACTCTCTCTTCTATTAATTCGTAGTCTTCTTCTTTAGGAACTCCTTTAAATTCAACCGGCTCCAAAAACTCCCAGTTCATTCTACCTTCTTCCATAATAGCTTCTAATTCCCTTTCAGCTCCTCCTGACCATCCATATGAGCCTACTCTAAATGCTTTTCTTCCCTGTACACGTTTACTACCTAACTCTCTAAGCACTGACGCCATGGATGGGAACATTTTATATTCATAAGTTGGCATAGCTAAAATTATACCTGTAGAATTCCAAGCTGATGTCAATATTTGTCCTGAAAAGTCTTCAGGCAATCTATGAACATTTACTTTTATATCTTCTGTTTCCAATACTTTTAATATATGGTTTACTGCTTTTTCAGTCATTCCATACATAGATCCCCAAATAAGAGTTATTTCTTCTTTAGCTATTCCCTTTTGATAATCTGCATATCTTCTATAATCATCTATTATCTTACCTGGATTTTCTCTCCAAACAATCCCATGTCCTGGGGCTATTATCTCTATTGGTAAAGTTTCTGCTTTTTCTATTGCTTTTTTCACTGGATTAGAGAAAGATGCTACTATATTAGAATAATATTTTACTGCTTGTTCTTCATAAAATTCTATTTGTTCTTCTGTTAATTTGTCATCATAGTTTTCCTCTGGCACTGAACCAAATGAGCCAAAAGCATCACAAGAAAAAATTGTTCCTGTTTTGTGATCAAACATTGCCATTGTATCTGGCCAATGAACATTTGGAATAAATACAACTTCCAATTCATGTCCCTGTCCCAAGTCTATTTTGTCTCCCTCTTCTACAACAACTATATTTTCTTCAATTCCATAAAATGCTTCTAATAAATCCTTGGATTTTTCATTTGCAATTATTTTCACATCTGGATTAACTTCTTTATAAGCTGATATCCAACCTGAATGATCTGGTTCCATATGGTTTACTATTAAATAATCTACATCTGTAGGTTTTATTTCCAATTCTTCAAGATACTCTAGTAAATCAGTTATAGTTTCTGGATCCCAAAAACCATCTATTATTGCTGTTTTGTCACCCTTCACTATAAAAGAATTTACTGAAGTCCCATTAGGAATATCCCATATCCCTTCAAATAAGATCCCCTCTAAGTTTTTTGATGCTTGATAGGTGTTTTCTGTTACTTTCGTTTTATACATATTATTTCCTCCCATTGCAATATAGCTTTATATTGGTAGTGTTTCTCTTTCTAACCATTTTCTTTCATCATTTGATAAAAAACATTCTAATTTATTATAAACCTCTTTGTGATAAGAGTTAATCCACTGGATTTCCTCTTTTGAAAGCATATTTTTATCTATTGCCGACTTGTCTATTGGAACAAAAGACAATGTTTCAAACTTCATAAATTGACCTGAATCCGTTTTAATATCCTTTTGAACAACAACTATATTCTCTATTCTTATTCCATGCATCTTAGTTCTATATACCCCAGGTTCTATACTTGTAATCATACCTTCTTCCAATATTATATCATTTACAACAGTTGCTATTCTATGAGGTCCCTCATGAACATTCAACATGAATCCTATACCATGTCCTGTTCCAGATTTATAATCTATTCCTTCTTGCCATAAATGGTATCTAGCTAATACATCAAGGCTATGCCCTGTTGATCCATGTAAAAATCTTGCATTTGATAGTTTTATAACTCCTTTTAATACTAATGTAAAATCTTTTATTTCTTCCTCTGTTAATTCACCTAAAGCTACTGTTCTAGTGATATCAGTTGTTCCATCATAATACTGTGCTCCTGAATCTACAAGATATAGACCTTTATTATTTAACTCTGCATCTGTCTCTTCTGTTGCTGAATAATGCATCATTGCAGCATTTTCACCATAAGCAGAAATTGTATCAAAACTATCCTCTACATAATCTTCTCCTTTTTCTCTCAAAGCTTTTAACTTTTTAGCTGCAGAAATTTCTGTAATTTTTTCTTTATCTATATTATTCTCCAACCAGTATAAAAATTTTACTAAAGCTACTCCATCTTTAATATAAGCATTTTTTTGATTTTCAATTTCTGTTTTATTTTTTCTTCCTTTTAAAGTAGTTGTATAATTAATCCCACTTTTAATATTTATATTCGAGTCAATATTTCCATATATCCATCTATTTGTTCTCTCTTTATCCAAATAAAGACTGGAATCATCCTTAATATTTTTTATTCCTTCAATAATATCTTCATATTTGAATATGCTAACCCCATTTTCCTTTAAGAACTTATTTACATTTGTATCAATTTTATTTTTATCTATATACAAATTTGCACTATTTTTAGATATAAGTGTATATGAAATATTAACTGGATTGTTTTTAACATCTCTACCTCTTATATTATATAGCCAAGCAATGTCATCTAGACTAGATATTAAATAATAATCCATCTCATCCTTTTCCATCATTTCTCTCACTAAATCTAATTTTTCTTTTGTAGATTTTCCTGTATATTTTAATTCATGTATAAAGGCCTTTGTACTTGGTTTTTTTGGTCTATCTTCCCATATTTCACCTACTAAATCAGAGTCATATAAATATTCTATCTCCTTACTTCCCACTCCCTTTTCTAGAGATTCAAATTCCTCTTGTGACATTATTTCACCATCAAATCCAATAATATCTCCCTGACTTAAATTCTCTCTAAGCCATTGTGTATAAGTTGGATATCCTGGTGTTGCGATTTTATAAAGTTGAAACTCACTATCTTTTATCTCATTTTCTGCCTGTATAAAGTATCTTCCATCTGTCCATAAAAGGGCTTCTTTTTCAGTTATAACTACTGTTCCAGCAGATCCTGTAAAACCTGATATCCATTCTCTTACTTTGTATCTTTCAGCTATATACTCAGAATTGTGCGGATCTGATGTATTAACTATATAAGCTTGAATATTCTTACTTTTCATTAATTTTCTTAACATTTTTAATCTTTCATCTATTTTAATCATAATTCCTCCTATATATTTTTTTGTTATATACATTATACTATATATTTCTATTTTATATTAAATAAAAGAAAAGTGGAATATTCTTAAAAGAATATTCCACTTTATATATATTATTATAATTTATTTATTTCTTTTGCATAATGACAAACTACAAAATGTCCTGGCATGATTTCTTCAATCTCAGGATCTGTATCTTTACATAATTCCGTCGCATATGGACATCTTGGAGCAAATCTACAACCTGGTTTAGGTTCTATTGGAGAAGCAATTTCACCTTTAAGTAAAACTCTTTCTCTTTTAACATCTAAACTAGGTACTGGTATTGCAGATAAAAGTGCTTTTGTATAAGGATGCATTGGTTGTTCAAATAGTTTTTTAGAACTTGTCTTTTCAACCATCTTACCTAAATACATTACTAAAATTTCATCTGATATATGTTTTACTACTGACAAATCATGAGTTATAAACATATATGTTAATCCTAGTTCTTTCTGTAAGTCCTGCATTAAATTAAGTACCTGTGCTTGTATAGATACATCTAGTGCTGATACAGGCTCATCTGCAACTATAAAGCTAGGATTTAAAGCTAAAGCTCTTGCAATTCCAATTCTTTGTCTTCTTCCTCCATCTAATTCGTGCGGATAAGAATTCATTAATCTTTCAACTAATCCTACAGTTTCCATTAATTCTAAAACTTTTTCATCTAATTTCTTTTTATCTTTTATTATTCCGTGAATTATTAATGGTTCTTTTATTATATCTGCAACTGTCATTCTAGGATTTAATGAAGAAAATGGATCTTGAAATATTATTTGCATTTCTTTTCTCAATTCCCTAAATTTAGCCTGATCTATATTAGTTATATTTTCTCCATCATAATAAATTTCTCCACCATCTGATTCTAAGAGATGAAGTAATGTTCTACCCAGTGTAGATTTTCCACATCCTGACTCTCCAACAATTCCAAGAGTTTCTCCCTCTTTTATTTTGAAATCTATACCATCTACTGCATGTAGCATTCCTCTAGGAGTAGAAAAATGTTTCTTTAAGTCCTTTACTTCAACTATTATTTTGCTCATTATTTTTCTTCCTCCTTTCTTTCAACTTCTCCTGTATATAAAAAGCATCTAACTCTGTGATTTTCTTTTACATCTGTATCACCAGGTTGTTTTTCCGCACATATAGCCTCTGCATGAGGACATCTTGGGTGAAATTTACATCCTGAAGGTAATTCAGTAGGATCTGGCATTAATCCTTTTATAGGATTTAATCTATCTACCTCTTCTTCTAAGTTTGGTATTGAACCAAATAATCCTACTGTATAAGGATGTTTTGGGTCTGTAAATAGATTTTCTATAGTAGCAAATTCTACAATCTCTCCTGCATACATTATCGCAACTTTATCACAAGCCTCTGCTACAACTCCTAAATCATGAGTTATTAATAACATGGCTGTATTAAATTCTTCTTTTAAATTTTTCATTAAATCTAAAACCTGTGCTTGAATAGTTACATCTAAGGCAGTTGTAGGTTCATCAGCTATAAGTAATTCTGGACTACAAGCCAGCGCAATAGCTATAACTACCCTTTGTTTCATTCCACCTGAAAATTGATGCGGATATTCATTTGATCTATTTCCAGCAATTCCTACTAATTCTAACATTTCCTTTGATTTTTCTTTAGCTTCAGCAGAAGTAACATCTTCATGTATTTCTATTACCTCAGCTATTTGTTCTCCTACAGTCATAACAGGATTTAATGATGTCATAGGATCTTGAAATATCATTGAGACTTTGTTACCTCTTATTTTTCTCATTTCTTCCTCAGTTAAATCCAAAACATCTTTTCCTTCAAAGTATATATTTCCATCTATAATTTTTCCTGGAGGATCTGGGATAAGTCTTAAAACTCCTAATGCTGTAGTTGTTTTACCAGCACCTGTTTCACCTACTAATCCTAATGATTCTCCCTTTTCAAGTTCTAAATTTATTCCATTTACTGCTTTTACTGTCCCTTCTTGAGTCACATAGTGAATATGAAGGTTTTCTATTTTTAAAAATTCATTGCTCATATTGACTTCCCCTTCCTTATTGTCTTAACCTAGGATCTAATGCGTCTCTTAAACCATCTCCTAATAAGTTTAATGATAATATGGTTATCATAATTGCGATTCCTGGGAATGTTGTTACATGTGGTGCATCTCTTAAGAAAGGTCTACCACTTGATAACATTGAACCCCATTCTGGAGCTGGTTTTTCAATTCCTAATCCTATAAAGCTAAGTCCTGCAGTTGATAATATAGCACCTGCTACACCAAGTGTTGCCTGTACTATTACTGGTGCTAAGGAATTCGGTATTATATGTTTAATTATAATTCTACTGTCTTTCGCTCCTATTGCTCTTGCTGCTTCTATAAACTCTTCATCTTTTACAGATATTACAGATGCTCTAACTATACGAGCATATCTAGGTATAGATGATATTCCTACCGCTAACATTAGATTCAACATATTTGTACCTAATGAAGATACTATAGCGATAGCAAGCATTATACTTGGTATAGCTAAGAATATATCCATAGCTCTCATTATTAAGTTATCTAGTTTACCGCCATAAAATCCTGCAATAGCACCTAAAGTTCCTCCTATTGCAATGGCAATTCCTACTGCTATAATTCCTACTTGTAAAGAAACTCTTGCACCGTGAACTATTCTTGCAAATATATCTCTACCTAATTCATCTGTACCCAACCAATTATCGGCACTTGGTCCTTGTAATCTAATTGATGTATCCATTTTTATAACAACTTCTTCATAGTCTGCAATAACATCTGCAAATACCGCTAATAAAACAAGTACAACCAACATTCCAAGTCCTATCATTGCCATTTTATTGGTTTTCAATCTATCCCATACTTCTGCCCATTGACTTCTCTTTTTCTTTTTTACTACTATATCTTCTGATCCTGCTACATTCTCATTAGCCATTGATTTACCTCCTAACTATATTTTATTCATATTGTGATTTTATTCTTGGGTCTAAAAATGCATATAATATATCTACACATAAATTTACTATACTAAATGTTACTGAAATAAATACTATTGATGCTAAAACAGTTGGTGTATCCTTCTGCCTTATAGCTTCAACCATTAATCTTCCTACTCCTGGCCATGAGAATACTGATTCTGTAAGTACTGCTCCTCCAAGTAAATTACCAAATTGTAATCCTATAACAGTTACTACTGGTATAAGTGCATTTTTAAGAGCATGTTTATTAATTACTACTCTTTCTGAAACTCCCTTTGCTCTTGCTGTTCTAATATAATCCTGTCTAATTACTTCTAACATTGAAGATCTAGTCATACGAGTTATAATTGCTGTAGAACTTAATCCTAAAGTTACTGCAGGTAAAATTAAATGTTTTAATGTTTGTGAACCACTTGATGGTAGCCAACCTAAATTAACTGAAAATAGTAATATAAGCATGAGCCCTAGCCAGAAAACAGGCATTGAAACACCTATAAGTGCTAAAACCATGGTTACACTATCTGTTAAAGTATATTGCTTTGTGGCTGATATTATACCTGCGGGTATTCCTATCAATATTGATATAATACTAGCTGTTACTGCTAACTTAAGTGTTGCTGGGAATCTTGACATAACTTCATCAAATACTTCTCTGTTTGTTGAATACGATCTACCAAAATCTCCTTTAAGTGCATTTCCCACATATTTAGCATATTGAATTAAAAATGGATCATTAAGTCCCATTTCTTCTCTCATAGCTTCTACCTGTTCTGGTGGAGCCATTTCACCTAATTTTAATTTTGCCGGATCACCTGGTGTTAAGTGCATTATTCCAAATACTAGGAATGTTACACCTAGTACAACCGGTATAAGTAATAATAATCTCCTCAATACATACTTGTGCATAATTTTACCTCCTATTTTTTATAACATTATATACTCTGATATTAAAATATTCAAGCTTTTATAGATTAATTAATAATTATCCTTTTTTATAATTCCATTTTCTAAATTATACATATAAAAGAAGTGGCAACCCACTTCTCAATAAAACTCAACAATTAATTTATTAACTTTATAAATAGCTTTTCATTTTAAATATCAATAGTAAATATAACATTTGCCTATTAATATTTCATTCTATCATGAAATTCACTGAAAAGTAAAATAATTTATTAACTTTTTTATTTTTACTACAAATTAAAGATATAGGAGATATCTCCTATATCTTTAATTAACATATTATATAATTTTCATTATTTAATTATTTAAATGATACTGTAGTAAGATCTATGAATCCTGTAGGTTCAATACTAAATCCTTCTACATATGGTTGTAATCCTGCATTGTAGCTATCCCAGTAAGTAAATACTGATACAGCGTCATCTACAATTATTTGTTGAGCTTCTTGGTAATATTTATCTCTTTGCTCAATATCCTGATTCTCTCTTGCACCTAAATCAAGCAATTCATCTACTCTATCATTTTCATAGAATGATCTATTTCCACCTGATCCTAAGTTTTTAGAATGATACAATCCACTAATTCCTTGATCTGCATCAGCTGTACTTATTGACCAACCTAACATATACATATCTTGAAGTCCTGTTGCTGTATCATCTAGATAAGCACCCCACTCAATTGTTTTAAGTGTTAAATTTATACCTACTTCTCTTAGTTGTGCCTGAATCATTTCAGTCATTCTAACTCTTATTTGATTATCATTTGTCCATAACTCAGCCTCAAATCCATCTGGATATCCTGCTTCAGCTAATAATTCTTTTGCTTTCTCTGGATCAAACTTATAATCTTCTATTTCAGGATTATGTCCTAATAAACTATCGTTTAATACTTGTGTTGCTGGTGTTCCTGATCCTCTTAATATTATTTCTATTAATTCTTCTTTGTCTATTGCATGGTTAATTGCTCTTCTTACCCTAACATCATTAAAAGGCTCTTTAGCTGTATTCATTCCCATATATTGTATGGAGAATGCTGGTGAAGTATAGTAAACTAAATTTTCATCTTCTTCTATTCTGCCTTGATCTTCTGGATCTACTTGGTAAATTATGTCTACTTCTCCAGTTTCTAATGATATAGTTCTATTATTAGCTTCTGGTATTACTTTAAAAGTAATTGTTTCCATATACGGAAGTTCTCCGTGGAAGTCATCATTTCTTTTAAGAACTATATTGTCTCCAGCTTTCCAGTCTTCTAACATATATGGACCTGTACCTATAGGTTTTTGTCCAACATCTTGTCCAGCTTCTTCTGTTGCTGCCTTACTCATAATTCCTGTACTATTGTGAGCTAAATGCGGAAGCAATGCTGCAAATGGCTCTGAAGTTTTTAATTTAAAATTATAGTCATCTACTATTTCAATACTCTCAACTAAACCTAGCATATGAGCTACTAATCCAGTTTCTTTATATCTTTCAATAGTAAATTTAACATCTTCTGAAGTTAATTCATCACCATTATGAAATTTAATTCCTTCTTTAAGTTTAAAATTCCAAGTTAAACCATCTTCTTCTACTTCCCAATCTTCTGCTAATGATGGTACTATATTCATATCCTTATCAAAATCTACTAAATTATCGAATATATGCCTAAATACCCTGGATGATGGTTGGTCATTTGAATCCTGTGGATCCAGCGTAGTTGCATCTGCTCCATGCCCAACTATTAAATCTGTCCTATCTCCTCCAGCAGCAGGATCATTTCCTCCTCCACATGCTGTTAGCGTTAATACTGCTACCATAAGTAATGCGATCAATGAAAAAACTCTTTTGTCTTTGTACATATTAGTAACCCCCCTGTTTAATTTAATATATTGATATAGTTTTCTAAATATTTAGTATTTTCAATATATTGTTTTTTTAATTAAATTTCATTATACCATAGTTTCCAACCAAATAAAAGTTTTTCTTTCAAACTCTCTTTTATAACTATGATAATTTGATAATCTTCTATATATAATATTTTAATTTGAATTTTTAAAAATATTACAATTTTCAGAATCATCATTTTTTAGTATAATATAACTTTAATTTATCTTTGTCAAGCTTATTTCTATTTTATATATTTTGTTTTCCCATTGTATAAAAAAAGCTATTAGTCAATTGACTAATAGCTTTTTATAATCTACCCATACATTTTACCGTCTTTATTATCCTTTATTCTTCGAAATAAATACCACTATAATCATTTGCTCCTGATGGATGCGGTCTAAATCCTTTAACATATTTTTGCATTCCAAAAGTGTACAATTTATTCATTATTAAAACATCTGGTGCATCTTCCATAATTAACACTTGTGCTTCTTTATAAAGATCTGACCTTTTTTCTTGATCTTTTTCTCCACCAGCTGATTTTATTAATTCATCTACTTTTTCATTTGAATAAAACATTCTATTTCCTGCATCTCCATGGTTTTCAGTTAAATATCTTGAAGCTAAACCATTTTCAGCATCACCTGTTGAGTTAGTCCATCCTAAAATAAACATTTCATGATGTCCTCCACCAGTTACTTCTAAATATTTACCCCATTCCATAATATCAACATTTAAATCTATTCCTACATCTTTTAAATGAGCTTGAACCATTTCAGCAATACTTATTCTAAGTCCACTATCATTTGTTACTATAGTTGTTTCGAATCCATTTGGATATCCTGCTTCAGCCAATAATTCTTTGGCCTTTTCTGGATTATACTCATAAGCTTCAAGCTCAGTATTTGCACCAAATGCATCTTCTTGTAATGGTGCTTGTGCTACTTTTGCAGTACCTTCCATTACAACATCTACTATTTCTTCCACATTGATAGCATAGTTTATTGCCTTTCTAACTCTTATATCATCAAAAGGCTCTTTAGCTACATTAAATCCAATATAGTCAACACCAAATCCTGGACCTTCTAGATATTCTAAGTCATCATTATCCATTACTCTACCTTTATCTGTTGGATCTATATCTATTACTAAATCAACTTCACCAGTTTCTAAAGCTATAGTTCTATTTGTTCCTTCTTGTATATTTCTAAATACCATAGTTTCAACTTTTGGTGACTCTCCATAGTAATCATCAAACTTTTCTAAAGTTATACTATCTCCTACAATCCAGTCTTTAAATTTGAAAGGTCCTGAACCTACTGGTTTTTGTCCAAAATCCTCTCCAATTTCTGTTACTGATCTCTCATTTAACATTGCTACACTTGAATGACCTAAATGAGCTTCTAGTGCTGCAAAAGGTCTTTTTGTAGTAATTTGAACTCTGTTATTATCAAGTACTGTTACTTCATCAATAGCTTCTAGTGTATGAGATACTTCTGGTGAAGACATATGTCTGTCTAGTGAAAATTTAACATCTTCTGGCATTAACTCATCACCATTGTGGAATTTAACTCCTTCTCTAATTGTAAATTCCCAATTTAAATCATCTACCTGTTCCCATTCAGTTGCTATATCAGGTTGTATTTCCATATCTTCATCAAAATAGATCAATCTACTATAAATTTGTCCATTAATTTGACTTGATACATTATCATTTTTACCATGTGGGTCTAAAGTTGGTGCATCTGCTCCATTTGCAATAATAAGCTCTGTTTTATCACTAACATCTATATCACTGCCTCCACCACATGCGGTTAATACAGTACTAACTAACATTGCTAAAGCTACTAGCAATAAGACTTTTTTATTCTTAAACACTAAATCACTCCTATTTTATTTTTTGATTTTATTCTTCGAAATAAACATTTTTCAATACATGGGATCCTGCTGGATGTACTCTAAATCCTTTAATATATTTTTGCGTTCCAGCATTTACCATTTTATGAAATAATAATACATTTGGTGAATCTTCTAAAAGTATTTGTTGAGCTTCTTTATATAACTCTTTTCTCGTTTCAGGATCACTTTCTTTAGAAGCTGCCTTTACTAATCTATCAAATTCTTCATTTGAATAGAAAGTTCTATTTCCTGCCTCACCATGATTTTCTGATAGATATGGTGATGATAGTCCATAATCAGCATCTCCAGTATTTGCTGACCATCCTAACATAAACATTTCATGTTCTCCTCTAGCAGTTGCATCTAAATAAGCTCCCCATTCTAAAGTTTGGACTCTTGTATCTATTCCAATGGCTTTTAATTGACCTTGGATTAACTCAGCAATTCTAACCCTAACACCACTATCATTGGTCATTATTGACGTTTCAAATCCATCTGGGTATCCTGCTTCAGCAAGTAATTCTTTTGCTTTTTCTGGATTATATTCATATCTTTTAACATCTGTTGTAGCACCAAATACATCTTTTTGTAGAGGAGTTAATGCAACTTCTCCATCTCCTTCAACTACTGCCTCTATAATCTCTTCAACATTAACAGCATAATTCAATGCTTGTCTAACTCTTATATCATTAAAAGGCTCTTTTAAGTTGTTTAAACCTAAATAATCCACTGAAAATGATGGCTCAGATATATAAACTAAGTTTTCATCTTCCGATAATTTTTTAATATCTATTGGATCTATATCGTAAGATATATCTATTTCACCAGTTTCAATTCCCAATGTTCTACTAGTTCCTTCAGTTACATTTTTAAAAGTTAAATATTTAACTTTTGCCTCTTCGCCAAAATATTCATCATTTCGCTCAAGTTCAATACTGTCTCCTGTTGTCCAGTTAACAAATTTAAATGGACCTGTTCCCATTGGCCTTTGACCGTAGTCTTCACCTGCTTCTTCTACAGATTTTTGATTTAATATACCTGTACTACCATGACTTAAATGTGCAATTATAGCTGCAAATGGCTCATCTAAATTCATTATTATCTTATTATCTTCTATTACTTCTACACTTTTAACCAATTCTAATATATGAGATACAGTTGGAGATTCCATATGTCTCTCAATAGTAAACTTAACATCTTCTGGTGTCAATTCATCACCATTGTGGAATTTAACTCCTTCTCTTATTTTAAATTCCCAAGTTAAATCATCAATTTGTTCCCAAGATTCTGCTAATCCTGGTTCAAGTTCCATATCTTCTGTTAATACTACTAAAGTATCATAAATTTGTCTCATAACTCTGGCAGATGGTTGATCGTTCCCCGCTTGTGGATCAAGTGTAGTTGCATCTGCACCTTGTGCTACAATTAAATCTTCCTTGCTTTCAAGATTTGTTTCTCCACCACCACAAGCTGTCAAGGCAAGGGCTAATGATAATACTAATATTAATAATGATGCTCCTTTTTTAATGTTCAAAATTTATCACTCCTAATTTAAATTTATTATATATAATAACTATTTAATTGGATATTTAATTTTTAATATTAATCCATTTTCTACTACTCATTAACATTAAAAATCAAGAGATTTAAATCAAATAAAATTGGCATGTATAGGTTGAATTTAAAATTCTTTTGATGACCAATTCATATTATAATAATCTCTAATCCATTTCAAATAGATATTTTTCTATTTTAATTCATTTTGTAACTCTGTTATTGATTTTTTAGTTATATCTTTTCTATCTAAATCTAACATTTTTATTGCTCTATCTAAATCAGATTTATCTTTCACTTCAATCTCCATATAAGGAAAAGGATATGTCTTCTCATCCCATATATCCAAATCGAATCTAATATTATCTATCTTATAAGAGATTCTCTCTTTATACCCAATATTAATAATATCATATCCTAACTCTTTGAATATTTTCAATATATTTTCTTTTTCTTTTATATCTGAATTTATCTCTAAATTTTCTCTTAACTTTTCACCTTTTAAATCTTTTTTAAATGTTAATGTCATCTTTTCAAAATCATCTATTAAAGATTTCGTCTCTCTTATTCTTAAATATCCAGACAATTCCTTCTGAATATATTTTTCTTCTGTATCTATTATAGTATTTATTTGTCGTTCTTTAGCAATTAATTTTGCTCCTAAATCTTTTAATTTTTCTTCCAATTTATTTAAGTCATTATTTAAAACTTTAACTTCTAATTCTATCATCTCATTATCTACCCCTATAAGCCTTTTCATCTACTATTACAGTAACATTTGGATGTATTCTTAAAAAAGATACTGGTAACTTTGTGGTTACTCGTTTCTCATTTAAAAGAGCATTTATAGGCTTATGCTTATTAACCCCATTGGCCATTAATATTATTTTTTTAGATTTTAATATTCCAGCCATTCCCATTGTAATAGCAGTTTTAGGCACATCATCTATTGATTCAAAAAATCTTGAATTAACTTCAATTGTTGACTGGGCAAGATTGGCTATATTAGTACATGTATTTAAATATTCACCAGGCTCATTAAATGCAATATGTCCATCTTCTCCTAATCCTAGTAACATTAAATCTATTCCTCCAGATTCTTCTATTCTCCTATCGTAATCTTCACAAAATTTTTCTAAATCAGTTGCTTTTCCATTTGGTATATTAATATTCTCTGATTTTATATTGATATGATTGAAAAGATTTTCATTCATAAAACATCTATAGCTGCTTTCATCTTCTTCAGACAGACCAATATACTCATCTAAATTAAATGTTACAACCTTACTAAAATCTATATTGTTATTTTTATATTCTGCTATAAGTCTTTTATATAATCCTTTTGGTGTACTTCCAGTTGCTAATCCTAAAACTATTTCTGGATTTTTATTTATCTCATCAATGTACATTCTACAAGCCAATTCGCTCATTTCATCATAATCTTTTGATATTATTAATTTCATATTTTCCACCCTCTATATGATTTTCTTAGGCTTGAATTGAATAAAATCACTAGCTACACAATAATATTCAATGCCATCTATATTTCCTTCTCTTATATATTTATGTCCTTCTCCATGTAAATGGCCATAGACACATATATCTACATTGTATTCCTTCATTATCTCTGCAAATTCATTTGGTGTTGAATCTGGATTAAAAGGAGGATAATGCAGCATTACTATTTTAGTCTCTACTTCCTCTTTAAGTGAGTCTAAAGATAATCTTAATCTATTTAATTCTCTTTTAAAAACCTTAATATTATGTTCATTGGATTCCTTCTGTTCTTCTCCTAACTCTGTATTACCCCAACCTCTAGTCCCAAAAATTCCTATATCTTTATAAACAAAACAATTATTTTGAATAAAATCAATTGTTTTGAAATTAAAATCATTGATTTTTTTTAAGCTACTCCACCAATAATCGTGATTACCTTTTATCATAATTTTTCTTCCAGGTAATTTTTCTATTTTCATTAAATCTACATATGCATCTTCATGTCTTAATGCCCAAGATATATCCCCAGGTAAGAGTATTAGAGAATCCTCTTTTATCACTTCTTTCCAATTTTTTTTGATCTGTGCCTCATGATCTTCCCAATTGCTCCCAAATATTCCCATTGGTTTTTCACCTGTACTATCAAAATGTAAATCGGCAATTGCAAATACCAATACATCACCTCATCTTATCATTTATTTTGTATATTTTTTTCTCACAATTTTAATTATATCATAATTTAAATTAATAAAGCGATAAAACCTTTATAATTAAAGTGATTTTATCGCTTTATCCATTTATTTTATTAATTTTGATAGTTTTTTAAATTCAGGTGTCCCTGCTTTTTCCATAATATCAAATAACACTGTTTCTGTATTAGTTATATTTATCCCCATATCACCCATTATATTTAATCCGTTCTTAAAATTAACTGTATATCTTGAATTTACACCATCTCTTGGAACAAAAACATTATATCCATTGTATCTAAGATCTCTTGCAGTTTGATATACACATACATGTGTTTCCATTCCCACTATTATTATATTGCTTCTCCCTATATCTTCTAAATATTTTTTAATGTCTTCATAGGCAGAATAATTAATTTTTTCAACAATAGTTACATCTTCATCGAAATTCTCACTTATTTCCTCTAAAGTATTTCCCAATCCTGCTGGGTATTGTTCAGTAGCTATTATTGGCATATCATATGTTTTTGCCATTTCTATTAATATATTTATGTTTTTAATAGACTGTTCTTTGAATTGCATTGCTGGAGCTAATTTTTCTTGTACGTCTATTATAAGCAATACAGTATCATCTTTTTCTATTTTTGGATATTTTGTTGATATTTTATGAATTTTCTTACTACCTTCGTCCTTCATATTATCAAGTTTTTCTTTCAAATTATTCATCATATCTTTATTCATTTTATCCTCCCTAAATTCAATTTATTCTATTGATCTTTTCCATAACTAAATTGGCCATATCTTTTTTTATATTATTCATTCTTATATTCATAATATCATTATTATTATATGAAATATTATATGCATAGGCTAATTTAAGTGATATTTCTAGTTCATATTCCCTTATTAAACCTATCAATATGCCTGCAATAAGTCCATAATTTTCTTTATTTTCAAAGTCAATTTTATTCTCTTCATCCGCAATAAAATATGACTGCTCTTTTGATGAATACACTAAACCATCTTCATATAGATTTACCAATACATTTTTTGCACCTTTTCTTAAAATATAATTATTAGCTGCTGCTATAGATTCTTTTGTATCTAATATTAGATTTGAAATATTTTCCAAAGATTTTTTTGACATTATTACAATATATGGATTTTCTTTAATAGCTATTAAATCCTCTTTATTATTGACTTCTAATATATATTTTTTGTTTTTTATTCTAGCTATTTTTGCTAATTTCTCATGAATATTTTCCAATAAACCTTCTGGTACTCTACTTGATCCAATAATATATTCGTGGTTTTCTAAGAGGGAATCATATCTATTATAAAACATAGTTATTTCTTCTTTGGTTATTCTTGGGTCAGGACTTTGAATTATAGTTTTCCTATTATTTTCTTTAATAGTTATACTTTCACTAATTAAATCTTTAATTAAAATAAATTCATGATCAGTTTTGTCAGGCAAACCTGATAAGTATTCTCCATTTCCCGATCCTAAAAATCCTGTTAAAAATGTTTTTTCGTTAAATACATTTAGAAGCCACTCCAATATAATCCCTGTACCCCCAGGATATTTAATAGATTCTTCTATTATATTTTTTTTATTTAATATTAATTCTTTTGTCTTTATCTCTTGTTGAATAATGGGATTAAAATCTATATTCAGAATCATCTATTTCCTCCCTGGCAATTAAAATACAAGTAATTATAACTATTAATCATTTACCCATAGTAAGATTATTTATTCTTTCTATAATTGAATACCTAAAAATAGTTAAAGGATTTATATATAAATCCTTTAACTATTTTTCATTAACTATTCCTCTATTTTTTTATACAATACCTGTCCGGTTTTACCTATTTTTCTCTCAACCTTTCCCTCATTATAAAAATACTCTAAATGAGCCATTGCTTCACCTGATGCAAACCATTTTTGTGCTGGAGGAAAATCATCCCAGTTTTTAGCTCTTATTCTCCAGGTCATATTTGCTGTTATTTCTCTCACTGTAAAAAATTTTCCTGTCTCCATTAAATTAAAGACTTCTTCTAGTCTTTCTCTGTGATGTTCAATTATCTCATCCACCCTTCTAGGATGGTCATCCATAATCATCCTATGTGATGGTAGAATCAAATCAATATCATAATCTCTAACCTTTTCTAAACTCTCAAAATAAGTGTGCAAGTCCTTCGTATCAAAACCCCAAAATGATATATTGGGAGTTATTCTATCTAAAATATGATCTCCTGATATATATATTTTATGTTCTCTTTCAAATAAATTCACCTGACCAGGAGTATGACCTGGTACTTCTATAACCTCAAAATTATATTCTCCTACAGATATAATATCCCCTTCTCTTACTATGGTGAAATTAATCCTAGCTGGAGCACAGAATTTATAAGCTGGATGGTCATTGTATGTTACACCATCTTGCTTTATATCGAATAGTGTAACCTGTTCTTCCATTTCTTCCCAGTGTTTTATTCTTGACATATCATTAATCATAAATCCATCTGTTTGGCTAGCATAAAACTTTCTATCTAAATTTATAACTTCTCCAACTTTAACATCTGCAAATTCATTGATTAAGCCACTATGGTCTGCATGTAAATGTGTTATAAATATATCTAATTTATCTAAATCTATATTTAACTCTTCTAATCCCCTAAATAAATCTTTTTTACATTCTTCTCTATTAAAACCTGTATCTATTAATAGGGATCTATCTTCCCCTTTAATTAAATAGGTATTTAATTGTTGTAAAGGATTATTTGGTAGTTCTACTCCTATTTGATATATATCTTTGTAAACCTCTCTAATCATCCTTTAATCTCCTCTCTTATCTGAATATAAACTATTTCCTTATATAGAGTTCATCATACTGGTTTTTATAAGTTTTTGCAAGTTTTCTATTCCTCTTCAAATCTTATATATATTGGATAAAGTTGATTATTATCAAACTTAATGATAAAATATCTTTAGATATAAGGAGGTTTTAAAATGAAAAATTATGGAGTATTTGATATATTAGGACCAATAATGGTTGGACCTTCTAGCTCACATACTGCAGGTGCTGCTAGATTGGGTAATCTTGCAAGAATAATTGTTGGAAAACCTTTTAGTAGAGTAGACTTTTATCTTCATGGATCTTTTGCCAAAACAATGGCTGGACATGGAACTGATAAAGCTCTATTAGCAGGAGTTTTAGGTATGAGACCTGATGATGAAAATCTTTCAAAATCCTTTGAAATTGCAAAAGAAAAAAATATTAATTTTACATTTGAAGAAAAAGATTTAGGATATACTCATTCAAATACTGTAAAATTTGTATTTACATTGGCAAAGAATAAAAAATTCCATGTTACTGGCTCCTCTATTGGTGGTGGCAATGTTTTAATCACGAATATAGATGGAACAGAAATAGAGTTTTCTGGAAGTAAACCTACTATTTTAGTTAGAAATAGAGATACCAAAGGTGTTATTGCTCATATAAGCACTATATTAGCAACTTCAGAAGTAAATATAGCTACTATGAATGTAGTTAGAAATAAGGATATAGCCACAATGGTTATTGAGGTTGATTCTAATATTGAAGAGAGTTTAATAAATAAAATAAGTGAATTAAAAGATATTATTTATATTAAGGGAATTAATCCGATTAAGGAGTGAGTAAGTGTTTGATAGTGGGAAAACATTGCTAGAACTTTGTTCTGATAATAATAAATCAATATGGGAAATAACAGTTAAGAGTGAAATAAAAAATACTGGGATAGACGAAAATACTCTTATAGATAAATTGAGAGAAATTCTTATAGTCATGGAAGAATCTGCTTTAATAGGCTTGGATAGAGAAATCAATACTATGGGTGGCCTTTTAGATAATGATGCTATTAAATTAGAGCAATATAAAAAATCAGGCAAAACATTTTCTGGGGAATTTATATTAGATGCCGTGGCAAAATCCTTATCTGTTTCACAAGTAAATGCATCTATGGGTAAGGTTGTTGCAGCTCCTACTGCTGGTGCAGCTGGAATAATGCCTGCTATTTTGTTTTCAAATAAAAAAAATCATTCTTTTAATGAAAAAGATATGATTAAAGGACTACTTACCTCTTCTGCAATAGGTCAAATAATAGCAAAGAAGGCTACTGTGTCTGGAGCTGAGGGTGGATGCCAAGCCGAATGTGGTTCTGCTGCGGCAATGGCTGCGGGAGCTTTGGTTGAAATGGTTAATGGAACGCCAGAACAGGTTTTGCATGCTGCCTCTTTTGCACTGACCAATATTATGGGTCTTATTTGTGATCCAATTGCAGGTCTTGTTGAGTATCCATGTGCTTTAAGAAATACTTCTGGAGTTACTAATGCATATTTATCTGCTGATTTAGCTCTTTCAGGAATGAAATCATTGATTCCATTTGATGAAGTGGTTGAGTCTATGTTTGAAGTAGGTAATTTAATGCCTTCCTCACTAAAAGAAACAGCCTTAGGTGGCCTTGCCACAACACCAACTGGTGAAATGATTAGAGATAAATTAAAATAAAAAACGCACAGAAATTTCTGTGCGTTTTTTTATATCCACTAACGTAATTCTACATATTTCCATTTTCCAGTCCTAAATCTTCCCCATATTAGTACACATCTTATAAATTGATCTATAAAAATTGCCGTCCATGCTCCCTTTAATCCAAGAAATAATATATTTACAAATACATATGTCAATATTGAACGGATAACTAATATACCTATAAATGATGATACTAATGTCCAAATAGTATCCCCAGCCCCTCGTAATCCACCTGCAACTATAAGTTGTATGGCTTGAAATGGCTGTATAAATGCTATTAATTTTAAAACCTCTCCTGCACCTATAATTATGGTCTGACTATTTGTATATAGACTAGCCAAGGCAGTTCCAAAAAAGAAAAATACTCCTCCCATTCCCAAAGAAACCATAGCTCCTAATCTAGAGGAAATTTTTATATACTCTTCTGCCAATCTAGAATTATTTTCACCTAAACTTCGCCCTGTTACGGTGGAAGCAGCTATTCCAAATGCTTGACCTGGTGTGAATGATAATCTTAATATATTTATAGCTATTTGATGAGTTGCATAAGCTTCTGTACCCAAACTACTTACCATTCTGTTAAATATTATTATACCAGCTCTTAAGGCAATTTGTTCTAATGAGGCAGGAATTCCTATTTTTGTTAAATTATATATAATATCTTTATCATATTTAAACTTCTTTTTTAAATCTATACTTATTATATTTTTCTTCCTTAATAATAATATGGAAAGTATTATAGTAGCTATTATATGAGCCACTGATGTAGATATTCCTGCACCTAATATACCTAATTCGGGAAATCCAAATAATCCATAGATTAAAACTGCATTACCAATAGCATTAAAGAGATTTACAAATAAATTTACTTTCATAGGTGTTCTAGTGTCTCCTGCGCCTCTTAATGATGCAAATATAGAGAAATTAAATGCTTGGAACAAGAAACCCATTGCTATAACTCGGAAATAACCAGAGCCTATTCCAATCATCTCTGAATTTGCACCTAAAAAACTCATTGCGGCATTTGTTTTAAATAATCCAAAAAACAACATTGGTAAAACCAATAATACTTGTGTCAATAATATAATATGTCTTACAATATCCTCTATTCTGTCATGTCTACCAGAACCAATATATCTTGCAACCATTGCTGTTGCACCTGCATTAAAGGCTTGAACTAATGATAATCCTATGAAAATAAACTGATTTGTTATTCCCACAGAAGATATACCTGCTGCTGCAACACTATCAGTTCCATATCTACCCAGCATTATCATATCCACCATTCCAAATAGAGTTCCCATTAACAACTCTATTAGAACAGGAGTCGCCATATTCAAAATATCTTTTCTAGCTTCTCTTCTATCTATTGTATCCATAGTAATATTAAAACCTCCCATATATTATTACTATGATATTATAAAATTAATAAAAAGACAAATTACTTTAAAGTAATTTGTCTTTTTATTTATATATTATTTATTTTTATTCTCATATTGTTTATTTTGTATATATTCATTTATTCCTGTTGCTGCTTTCTTCCCTGCTCCCATTGCTTGTATAACAGTTGCTGCTCCTGTAACTATATCTCCCCCTGCAAATACTCCATCTCTAGATGTTTCAGCTGTTCTTTCATCTATTATTATACATCCTCTACTATCAACTTTCAAACCCTCTGTTGTTTTAGCTATTAAAGGATTTGGTGCACTACCTAAGGCCATAATAACAGTATCTATTTCAATATCAAATTCTGAGTCCTTTATCTTAACAGGTCTTCTTCTACCACTTCTATCCTCTTTACCTAACTCCATTTGAACACATCTTAAACGGGAAACTCTTCCCTCTTCATTTCCCAAGATTCTTACTGGATTAGCCAATAATTTGAATTTTATTCCTTCTTCCTTAGCATGATGAACCTCTTCTGATCTAGCTGGTAACTCTTCCTCTGTTCTTCTATAAACAATAGTAACATCAGATCCCAGTCTTCTAGCAGTTCTTGCTGCATCCATAGCCACATTTCCTCCGCCAATTACTGCCACTTTTTCACCTATGGATATTGGTGTTGCATAGTCATCTTTATATGCTTTCATTAGATTTGCCCTAGTTAAAAATTCATTGGCTGAGAATACTCCATTATAATTTTCTCCTGGTATACCCATAAATCTTGGAAGTCCTGCTCCTGAAGCTAGGAATATTGCTTCAAATCCCTCTTCAAACATTTCATCAATTGTTATTGTTCTTCCAACCACCACATTAGTTTCTAATTTAACTCCTAATCTCTTTACATTATCAACCTCTGCTTTTACAATTTTGTTTTTTGGAAGTCTAAATTCTGGAATTCCGTATTGTAATACTCCTCCTGGTTCATGTAAAGCCTCAAATATTGTTACTTCATATCCTCTTTTTGCTAAATCTCCTGCACAAGTTATTCCAGCAGGTCCTGCCCCCACAACTGCAACTTTATGACCATTCTTCTCTATTTTTTCATATCTGTGATATTCATTTTCTATTGCCCAATCCCCAATAAATCTTTCCAACTTTCCAATTGCTACAGGCTCTCCCCTTTTACCAAGTATACACAGTTTTTCACACTGATCTTCTTGTGGACAAACCCTTCCACACACTGAAGCCAGGGAAGTCTGTTTGGATAATACATAGGCTGACTTTTCAAATTCATCTTCAGATATATATCTTATAAATCTTGGAATATCTATGGATACAGGGCATCCTGACATACAAAGAGGTCTAGGACATTGAATACATCTATTCGCCTCTTTTATAGCCTCTTCTTTTGTATATCCTAAACCTACTTCATCAAAATTTCGACTTCTAATTTCTGGGTCTTGGACTTTCATCGGTGTACTTTTCCATCTATCCAACTGAATTACCTCCACATTTACATACATGTTCTTTATCTACATACTCATCTTGTCTATGCATAACCTCATCAAAATTAACCATATGTCCATCAAATTCAGGTCCATCTACACAGGCAAATTTCGTCTCATTACCTACGCTTAATCTGCAAGCTCCACACATTCCTGTTCCATCTACCATTATTGGATTCATAGAAACTATTGTGGGTATTTCTAATTCTTTTGTCAATAAAGATGTGAACTTCATCATTACAGTTGGCCCAATTGCTACTGCTTTTGTATATTCATTTTTCTCATTTTCCACTAAATCTCTTAAATAATCAGTTACAAATCCATGAAAACCATAGGAACCGTCATCGGTTGCTATATATACATTTTTTGCATATTTTTTCAACTCTTCTTCTAGAATTACTCTATCCTTACTTTGAGCGCCTATTATAACATCTGATTCTATTCCTCTTTCTTTTAACCACTTAACTTGAGGATATACTGGAGCTGCTCCCACTCCACCTGCTATAAATATTATATTTTCTCTTTTTAACTCTTCTATATCCTGATTCACAAAATCAGAAGCCCTTCCAAGTGGCCCTACAAAAGCATATAGACTGTCTCCCTTTTCAAATTTCTGTAATTCTTTAGTGGAACATCCTAAAGCCTGTACCACTATTTTTACAGTACCTTTTTCTATATCATGGTCACAAATTGTAAATGGTATTCTTTCCCCTTTTTCATCAGCAATTAATGTTACGAATTGTCCTGGCAAAGCTGATTTGGCAATTCTTGGTGCTAGTATGTCCATTGAAAATATATCTTCTGCTAATACTTTTTTCTCTATTATTTTATACAATCAAAATCCTCCCCTATATTTATCTAATGTTATTCATTCTGTCTTCCACTAATTCGCCTATTTTTTTGATTTTTCCTAAGGATTTTTCTCTAATTTTATCTTTAGAATATATATATATTTTAATTTTTGGTTCTGTTCCTGATGGTCTTATAGCATACCAAGATCCATCATTCATATAAAATTTTAATACATCTGATTTAGGATTACCAGTTTCATCATTTAAATAATCTATTACTTTTTCTAATTTCATGCCATCTATTTTCTTAATAGGATTTTCTCTAATATCCTTCATCATTCTTCCTATTCTATTTTTTCCTTCTAATCCTTTTAATTCTATTGAAAATAATTCTTCCAAATAATATCCAAATTCATCATATATTTCATTTAAAATATCTAAAAGATTTTTTTCCTGTTTTTTATAGTATGCGGCCATTTCTGCTATAATCATAGTAGTGCTAATGGCATCTTTATCTCTCACCATGTCACTATAAACATATCCTATACTTTCCTCAAAGCCAAAAATAAATTTATACTCCTCCGTTTTTTCAAATTCATTCGCTTTTCCACATATATTTTTAAATCCTGTTAGAGTTTCAAAAGTAGTTATTCCATACTTTTCTCCTATGACTTCTACTAAGTCTCCGGTCACTATACTCTTTACAATAGCCCCATTTTCTGGCAAATCATTCTTTTTAAATCTTTGACTCAAAATGTAATTCACCAATAAAACTCCCATTTGATTACCATTTATAAAAACATAGTCCCCTTCATTCTTAACCATGGCTGCAACTCTATCAGCATCTGGATCATTGGCAATAAGTATATCTGCATCTTTTTCTCTTCCCAGTTTCATTGAGTACTCAAATGCCTCTCTATATTCAGGGTTTGGATAGCCTACAGTTGTAAAATCAGGATCTGGATATTCCTGTTCTGAAACTACATATACATTTCTAAATCCTCTTTTTTCTAAAATTCTTTGAACTGGTTTATTTCCAGTTCCGTTAAGTGGAGTATATACCAGCCTTATCTCCTTATCTATATCTTCATTAATAGCCAAGTCTAGTACATCTAGATCATATTGATTATCTATATCCTTATCTATTAAATTATACAATCCTTTTTCTTTTCCATCTTCTATGGAGATTTTCTTAATATATTTCTGACTCTTAACCTGCTCAACTTCTAATAGTATTTCATCTCCAATATCATCTAGTATTTGGGATCCCTCTTCCCAATAAACTTTAATTCCATTATAATCTTTTGGATTATGACTTGCAGTTATCATTATCCCTGCAATATTATTTAATTTTCTAACCGTATAGGAAATCATAGGTGTTGATCTAATATTGTCATAAGCATATACTTTAATTCCATTTCCCATAAAAATTCTAGCTGCTAACTTCGCAAAATCTTCAGACTGATGTCTAACATCAAAAGCAATTGCAACTCCTCTTTCCATGGCCCTTTTACCCTTACTTTTTATTACATTAGCCATAGCCTGCATTGCCTTTCCAACTGTATAAATATTTATTCTATTTGTTCCTGCTCCTAATTTACCTCTTAGTCCAGCAGTCCCAAACTCTAAATCCTTATGAAATCTATCTTCCAACTCTTTTTCCAATTTAATATTTCTCAATTCATTTTTAGTATCTTCATCGATTTCATCACTATTTAACCATTCCAGATATTTTTCCCTATAACTCATATACTCACTCCTAGTTTTCAATACTTAACTTTAAATTAATCTTCTCTTATAGATTTAAATCCACTTCCTAAAACCTCTACAGCTTCATTTATTGTGAAAAATGCCTTTGGATCAACTTCTTCAACTATTTCTTTTAACTTAACAATTTCTGTTGATGTAATTGTACAGTATATAATTTTTTTCTCTGTATTTGTATAGGCACCTTCCCCCTTGAAAAAAGTAACACCTCTACCCATATCTTTCATTATTCTATCTGCTAATTCCACAGCATTTTCTGATACAATTATTAAATTTTTCTTTAAACTAAATCCTGTTTGTATCTTGTCCAATAATTGATATCCTATATACATAGATATTAAAGTATACATTGAAGCCTTTGAGCCAAATATAATAGAAGATAAACTTATTATAACTGTGTTAAATATCATAAGACCTGTTCCTATATTCATATTATATTCTCTTTTTAATATTGTAGCTGGTATATCAAATCCACCTTGACATACTCCATTTTTAAACATCAATCCCATACCTAATCCATTGAATATAGCTCCAAATATAGCTGCTAAGAAAAGATCATCCATAACTAGATAGTCGGTTAAAAATGCTGTCATATCAATAATATTTGAATATAATATAATTGATATTCCTGTATATGCCATAAAAGTTTTATCTAATTTAAACAGACCTAAAAATATCAATGGAATATTTATAATCAATACACCTAAACCTATAGGAAATCCTGTCAATTTATTTAAAATTATAGATAAGCCTCCAACTCCTGTTGTCAATAGTCCATTGGGAACAAAAAACACATTAATAGCTAATGAACAAAAAAAACTTCCTAAAACAATAAAAAATACTTTTCTTATAAAATCATTTTTACTTCCCAATATATTGATAGTTTTTTCTTTTAAATTCATTTAATCAAATTTCCTTCCAATTTTATATTATTAAATCTCATCATCTTTTTCCAATACAAAAATTATATTATCTTCATTTTCTTTCCATATTCTGTACTTTTCTATTTCTTTAGACATTTTTTTCATAAGATACATTATTATTAAAATATCATCTAAATATCCAAAAAATAAAAAATCAGGTAATAAGTCTATAGGACTCATTATATAAATAAAAGCACCTATTATTAGATATACATTCTCTTTTGCTAACCCTTTATATCTACCTTCAAAATAGTCTCTTAGCATAGATACAAAGAGTTTTAGCTCAGAAACAATTTCTTTTAACTCTTCATTGCTTTCTATCTGATTTACAATATTTTCTAATAGCTCTTGAAGTTTATAATCATTTTTATAAATTTCTTCTATCTTATTTTTTAAATCCTCAAATATTAAACTAATATTTGTTTTCATTTAATCACTCCCATCAAATTATTTATAAACTAATTAATTTAAAAGCTATTATATCACAATATCTATTTTTTTATACTGATTATATTATCACTATATTTCAAAGACTTTAAATACTTCTCTATTATTTGATTTTCATTAGTTTTTATTTCTTCAGATAAAAGCCGTACCTTATCCCATTCACCTTTTTCATATGCATAGACAAGTTTAAGCATAGGAGCAAGATCACCCTCACCACTCAACAAAGCTTTTTTCATATCCTCTGTAACTGATATACCTTCCAAAGCTTCTTCCATAGACTGATCTAGTATAGCATCTAATGTTGAGAAAAGTAACATTACATAAATTTCCATATCTCTACTTTTAAGTTTACTATCTTTTGCTATTGATTCTCCAAACTCTGACCTTATAATGGATCTTCTAGTTAATTCTATGGGTTTATCCGTAGATAAATCTTGAAGCATTAGTATATTTATCCATCTATCTATTTGTTTTAAACCCATATATACTAAAGAGTCTTTAATAGTATATAATATATCTTTTTTTCCAGAATTTTTTCGATTTACTAGAGTAAGTAATCTATAAGACATATTAACATCTCTTTTAATTATATTTGCCAAGCTATCATATGAAGGCTCAGATTTTCTCAGTTCATTTATAATTCGTATATAACTCAATTTAATGGACTTTTTATTATTAGACTTACCTATTATTATTGGTTTTTCAAAGAAATATCCTTGAAATAGGTGGAATCCCATTTCTTTAGCCATTTGATACTCTTTTTTTGTTTCAACTTTCTCTGCAAGTAAAATCTTTCTATCTGTAATTGCTCTATTTACCTCTGACTTTATAGTGTCCAATGGGGTAGAAATAATATCATACTTAATTATATCTGCTAATGGAACTAATGGGAAATCCTCATAATTTTCTATAAAATCATCCAGGGCTATTTTATAACCCTTATCCTTTAATTCTTTAAGTCTATCTAAAATATTATCATCTATATATGTATTTTCCAATATTTCTATTATAAGATTATCAGGCTCTATTAATTCAACTGAATCAGAGAATATAAAGTCATAATTGAAATTTATAAATGAAACCTTATTATTTGAAATACTATTTATTCCCAATTCAAACAATCCACCTAAAACAGTTGCTGTTGCTCTTTCAGGACATTGAGATTTATTAAATATTTTTGCATCTTTACTATCTCTATACAATAGTTCATATCCATATACTCTCATATTTCTATCAAATATGGGTTGTCTTGCAATAAACATTTAATTACACTCCCTTTAAATTATAATTGATAAAATAATGGTCACATTTTTCTAAATCTAATTATAACATTGAATCTCATTTTAATTAATCTTTTTTGCTATTTTAAAAATAAAAAAGTAAAAAATAGATAGAATCTATTTTTTACTTTGAAAGATTTATTTCTCGTCTTCTAGATATCTCTTCTCCCAAGACTTTATTTATATGGTCATATCCCTTTGGTCTATGAGGAATTAAACAATCAGAACAGTCCTTAACTCCATTTGTCATTTTATAATTCCCACCACATTCCTCTAATAAATATAAAGGACAATAGCAAAACAGACAATTAAATTCATCTGGATTTTCAGTTTTATGACATGGTAAGTATTTACAATCTTTATTGTTAAAAAATCTATATGAATTTTCCATAATAACAACTCCTAACAAATTTCTTTTAATTATCAACTTATTTCATTCTATCATATACTATTTATAATTATAATTTTTTATTATCTTTTCTATCTCTTCTAAATTTCTGATCCCATCTTCTATATCTCTGTCTATTAAAATAGTCTTTATACCTAATTCTTTGCAAGCATTTATTTTATCTCTAGTTCCACCATTGCTGCCACTATCTTTTGTCACACAATAATCTACTTTATAATTTTGAAATATGGATTTATTAAATTCTTTTGAAAAAGGTCCTAACATTGCAACTATATCATTCATACTTACATTACTATTATTAGCCTGTTCTATACTGGGTATAGTTGGTAATATTCTATATATAAATCTATTATCTCCTCTTACTTTTTCAAAATCTTTAATATTTTTTGAGCCAGTAGTAAAAAATACTACTCCTTCTATATTTTTTAAATATTTATAAGTCTGTTCATAATTTTCCAAATAAATAATATCATCTTCATTATCCATTTTTTCTCTAACATATCTAATATATTTTACTCTTTTATCTTTTGCGATTTTCTTTGCATTTTCAGATACTATATCTGCATATGGATGGGTCAGGTCAATAATTAAACTTATACCCTTATCTTCTATTAATCTTCCCATATCCTCAATATCCAGTCTGCCCACTATAACTCTATCCGTATCTATAAATTCTCTTGCATCCTCTGTGGCTACAGTAACTATAAAATTATCCATATAATCCTTTATTCTGGATACAATTTCTCTAGCTTCGCTAGTTCCTCCAATAATCCAAATCATTTTATATTGTATCCTCTTGGAGTTATAATTTTATTATTTTTTATATAGGTATTACTATTTCCAATTATTAAAACTGTAAGCATATCAATTTCTTCATAATCTATATCTCCTAATGTTGTAACTTTAACCTTAGTTCCTGGTCTTCCAGAGTCTCTTACTATTCCTACTGGTGTTTCACTATTTCTATATTTAGAAACTAATTTCAATGCTTCTTCTAAATGGTCTGGTCTTCCTTTGGATCTTGGATTATAAAGTGTAATTACAAAATCAGCTTCTGCAGCTTTGTCCATTCTCTTTAATATAACTTCCCATGGAGTCATAAGGTCTGACAAGCTTATAGATGCATAGTCATGCATAATTGGAGAACCTAGCTCTGCGGCTGCAGAAAAAGCTGCTGTTACCCCTGGTATAACTTCTACATCCACCCCATTAGTTAATTCCATTATTGGACCTGCCATTCCATAAAGACCTGCATCTCCAGTACTCACTATGGAAGTTGTTTTCCCTTCCTTTAATAGCTCTACTGCTTTTTTACATCTCTCTATTTCTCCTCGCATACCCGTGGAAAATATTTCTTTACCATCTACCCAATCTCCTAAATACTCTATATAAGGAGTATATCCTACAACTGCATCACTATTTTTTATAGCTTCTACTGCTTTAAAAGTCATATTTTCTTTGCCACCTGGTCCTATTCCAACTACGTATAATTTACTCATTCTATTCTCCTTTTGTCTTTGATATGGATATGGTTATTCCATTATGTTTAGATTTTCTACTTATCATATTTTTTCCCATTATATAAGCTACTGGTTCTGAAACAGAATAAACTCCTATAGTCTTTTTAACAAAATCCGATCCTTCAAACATATAATCAATCTTTCCAACCTCTTCCAGACTATATATATTTAAAGGTACTTGGAAATATTTTGCTGATTCTATTATTCCAATTTCATCTTGTTTTACTTCAATAGTTCCCATTTCTCTAATTCCTTCTAAAAGTAGATTGTTCTCCTCAAAGGAATCCTCAATTGCCTGTATAATTCTACTCTTCTCCACACCCCTTCTACAACCTATACCAATATTAATATTTCTAGGAATAAGTTGAGTATGTGGAATATTGAATTCATCTTTTATTTTATCTGAACTTATAATTATTAAACCATGAATATCCTTATCAATTTTATTTAAATCTTCTATTTCAAATAGATTATTATAATCTATTTTATTTTTATCCTCTGTATAGAAGCCTATTTTTTTACCATTTACCATTAAGGAGGTAATAGTGGTAATACTTTTCATATCCATCATGTAATAATTATTTCTCTTTGCAAATATATCTACAGATTCTATTCCTCTTCCATCTGTAGCGGTAGTTATTACTCCAACTGTTCCCATGTTTTTTGAAATATAATCAGTTAAATCATTTGCTCCACCAATATGTCCTGAAAGTAATGATATACAATATCTTCCTAAATCATCTATAACCAATATTGCTGGATCTTTTGTTTTATCCTGTATATATGGGTTTATATATCTTACAGCAATACCTGTTGCTGATATGAATATAAATCCATCATAATTATTCCAATTTTCCTTTAGAAAAGACTTTATTCCACCCTTATGGTTTGAATTTTTTATATGTGTAAAAGAATATTTTTCATTCCCTAAATTTAGGATTTTATCTCCTATTTCAGCACCTTTATCTGTGAAAGAAAGGCAAGCTATTCTCATTTTATTCCATCTCTATATTCATGAGTAAAAGTTGGGTCATATAATTTAGACCTTTCATAGGCTCCTTGAATAAAATTACCTACTAGTATCTGTGCTGTTTTATTTATTCCTTCTGATTTTACCCTTTCAGCTATATCTTTTAAAGTTCCTATTATAATTTTTTCATCTTCCCAACTAGCCTTATATACAACTGCAACTGGAGTATCTTCTGAACCATATCCTTCTATTAACTCTTCAACCACTGTATCTATGTCTTGAACAGATAGAAATATTGCCATAGATGCTTTATGTTTTGCTAATTTCACTAAATTCTCTTTTTCAGGCACTGGAGTTCTTCCTTTAATTCTTGTTAATATAATTGTCTGAGTTACATCTGGTAATGTAAACTCTCTCTTTATAGCCGCACCTGCTGCTGTAAAGGAACTCACTCCTGGTACTACTTCAAAGTCTATCTCCTTTTCCTCTAATATATCCATTTGCTCTCTGATAGCACCATATATAGTTGGATCTCCTGTATGTAATCTAACTATTTTTTTATCCTGTGCATATCCCTCTTCCATAACTTCAATAACTTCTTCCAGTGTCATTCCAGCAGAATTGTACCCTTCCACATCTTCCTTACAAAAATCTAAATGCTCTTTCGAAACCAAAGAACCTGCATAAATCACTATATCTGCTTCTTCTAAAAGTCTTCTCCCCTTTAGAGTTATTAATTCCACATCTCCTGGCCCTGCCCCTACAAAACTTATCATTTTTTCACTCCTTTAATTATAAAAATAGGATTTTCTCCCTTTAATAGTCCTATACCATCCATATATGCTGCTTGTATCATATGTGTTTCTATGTCTTTATATTTATATTTCTCTAATAACTGAGAAAACTCATTTAAATTTTTAAGCATTATAAAATTTCCGCATACTAAGCCATCTTTTTCTAAATTATTTTCCAAATACTGAAATATATTTCCAAGCTCTCCTTTACTTCCACCAATAAATACTTTATTAAATTTCTTCTTAGGTAGATCTTTTGGAGCTCTTCCCTGTATTAAATCTATATAAGTATTAAATTTCTCACTATTTTTTCTTATAAGAGTAATTCCTTCTTCTTCAGTTTCTATAGCCGTTACTTTGGCTCCTTGCAAACTTGCTTCAATGGATATGGAACCGGTTCCAGCTCCAATATCTAGGAATCTGTCACCATCATGTATATTCATATGAGCTATTGTAAGCATTCTCACATTGAATTTTGTCATAGGAATATTTCCCCTAATAAATCCCTCATCTTTAATCCATTTCATTTTTTATCACCACTACTGCCAAAGGTGAAAAGTCTTCTAATTCCTCACCTATTTTTATATTAACTATATTCTCATCTTTATAGGACAGATTATAGCCTACATACATTTCCCCTTCAATACCTAGCTCCTCTAATCCTCTAGATATTTCACTTGGTGTATTTTTCTTATCTGTAAGACAAATTGTCAAAGGGTAATCTTTCACACTATCCAAAGACTCTTCTCTTCCATGTAATGATAATAAATTTGCCTCTTCCCAAGCTTCACCTAATTTTGCCATCATATATTGAAAGGATGATAATCCTGGTAATATCTCCTTTATTTCAACTTGATTTCTTTTCAAATAATTTGTTATACCATAGAAATTTGGATCTCCAGAGGCTAATAACAATATATCTTTATCTCTATTGGCTTTTATAATATCTAAAACTTCTGCCACTCTGCTAACCCTAATAATATCTGATCTAATTGGCTTAATACTATCTCCAATTCTTCCAAAGGCTATTAGTATTTCTGCTTGCTCTATTCTCTCTTTAACCTGAAATGTTAAGTATTTAGGATTCCCTGGTCCTCCTCCAGCTATTGTTAACATAAATTAACACCTCTTTCCATAGAATAAATTATTACTTCGATTTCCATCTCTCTATCTTTAATATATGTCCTTATTCTTTCGGCTGATCCCTTCTCCATTAGACTTACTATTTCCCCATATCCATTATCTATACAGATATTTAAAGCTTCTTCTGCTGTAAGAGTAGCATCTATCTTTTTAATTAATTCTATTGGTGCTTCCATATGAGCTAAATAATAAATGAATGCTTCCATTCTTGCATCTGAAACTTTGCTATGAGTATTAAAGATTCCTATTGCTAATTTGGCAAATTTTCCAATATGTCCCACTAAAGTTATAGATTTAAAACCTTTTTTATAAGCATATGTCAAACCCTCTCCAATATAATTAGATATTTTAACACTAGGATTAGTCTTACCTATTTCTTTTGCAATATTTTCTCCATAATTTCCTGGTACCAGAATAATATTATCCAAACCAAAATTCTCTCTTATCATGTCTATCTCTAAATATATAGTATCTAGTAGAGCTTTTTCTGACATAGGGTAAACAATTCCTTTTGTTCCTATTATGGAAATTCCACCCTCAATTCCAATATTAGAATTAAATGTCTTTCTTCCAATAGCTTCTCCTTCTGGAGCATAAATCAATACATTATATCCAGAATCACTTATCTTAGACAGTTCTTTTTTTATCATCTGCCTTGGAACTGGATTAATAGCTGCTTCACCTACTTTTCCAAATAATCCTTTTTTGCCTATTCTTCCTATTCCAATTCCACCTTCAATTATAATTTCTTTTCTACTATTTTTTTCCACTTGAGCAAATATTTTAATTCCATCCGTATTATCTGGATCATCTCCTGCATCCTTTATAATAGAGCAGGACACTTTTTTAGATTCTATATTAATATCATTTACCTTTAATCTTAAATCTATTCCTGCTGGCGTGTCTATTTGAACATAGTCTATCTCTTCTCCGGTTTCCAACATTATGGCACATGCTTTCGCTGCTGCTGTGGCACAACTTCCCGTTGTGTATCCACATCTTAAATTTTCACCATCTTTTACTACAAATAAATCTAATTCCATTATCTTCCTGCAACCATATAAAGAAGTGCATTTACTATTGAAGCTGCTACATTACTACCACCCTTGTATCCAACTGTAGTTATTGAAGGTATATCAAATTCTCTTAAATATTCTTTGGATTCTGCTGCACCTATAAATCCTACAGGCACACCTATTATAAACTTAGGATCTAGTCTTCCTGCTTTTACATGCTCTAAGATTCTGAAAAGAGCTGTTGGAGCATTACCAATTACAAAAGCATCTATTCCCTCTTCAACTGCTATGTCTATGGCACAAGCTGATCTTGTGGTTTCTAATTCTTTAGCCATTTGGAAAACTCTCTCATCATCTATATAGCAAGCCAGTTCACAATTAGCTCTTTCCAGTGCTGGTTTGTTGATTCCCATAAAACCCATTCTAGTATCTGTGTATATTGTAGTTCCTTTTTCTATCTCTTCTTTAGCTATTTGAATAAAATTATTTTTAAACTCTATAATCTTTCTATATTCAAAATCACCTGTAGTATGAATCATTCTCTTAGCTATTATCATTTCCTCTTCACTGAAATTAGTATCACCCATAACCTCGTCAATTACATCCATACTTTTATTTTCTATTTCCATTGGATTTTTTATATACATTTTAGCGCCTCTTTTCTTGTTCAATATTATTAAATAAGTTTTCTAATATATGCATATTTCCTAAAAAGTTAATATGCTGGTAATATCCAATCATATTTTTATACATATATCCACATTTCCAATCTCTATTACTCATAGGCTTAGTTATTTCAAATATATTTTCTTCTGAAGAATGTATCTCAGATTTATGATATTCATTTCCTACTAAAATAGTCTTTGCTGGTCCATAAATTGTATCCTTTTTAGTCTCAATATTAACATATCCAAATCTTTTAAGTTTATCAGTCATAACTGACTTACCTTCAATTAATCCTACCATTTTTTCACCTTCTATAGAATTAGTTAGATACATTAAGGCCCCACCTTCTGCTATTAAATATCCATCTTTTTCCACATACTCTCTTATAGACTCCATCATTGAATGATTTTCAGAAAGTTCTTTAGAGTAAAGTTCAGGATATCCTCCTCCTATATATATAAGATTAGCCTCTGGTATTTTTTCATCTCTAAGTGGAGAGAAATATTCTACTTGGCAAGTTTCTTCTAATATTTTCAAATTTTCACTATAGTGAAAATTAAAAACTTCATCACTGGCTATTCCTAATATTATATCTCTTTTTTTAGGATAAATATAATTTTCATATTCTACTATTCTACTTAGTTTCAAAATCTCATCTAAATCCACTGTCTCTTCCATAATATGTGCCAGTTTAGCTATTAATTCTTCTTTTTCTCTATCAGTATAACTATCATCCAAACCTAAACTTCTACTTTCTAATTTAAGTCTATCGTCTAATGGCACATATCCTAATACCTTAATTCCAATATATTTTTCTATCTGTTCTTTTAAATATATATACATCATTTTACTAGTTTTATTTAAAATTACACCACTTATTTTAGACTCCTGAAAATCAACCATTCCCTTTATCTTCGGAATTGCTGAAAACATTTCTCCTTTCGGAGTATAGACCAAGATTGAAGGTATATCTAATTCTCTAGATATATCATAGCTAGAATTTTCAAAAGTATTTCCAATACCATCAAAATATCCCATAGCTCCTTCAACAATTCCTAATTCACCAGAATTCATAGCTATGGCATGCCTAATTCCATCTTTCCCTTGTATATGCATATCCAAATTTCCTGCTGTTTTCTTTGCAGCTAGCCCTAAATACTTTGTATCCAGAAAGTCTGGTCCTGTCTTAAAAGCAGAAATATCTATTCCTCTGTTTTTTAAAGCTCTTATAATTCCTAAAGTCAATGTTGTTTTACCTGTATTACTAGAAGGAGCAGTTATCATAATCATATTCATTATTATCAACTCACTTTTATAGTATATCTTCTAAATGCTCTAAAAACATTTCTCTAATCCTATCTATTTCTCCTAATCCTGATATGGTTGCTTCTACTTCAAACCCCTCTTTTCCCAAGATAGTTTTCCAAGAGTCATCCTCATCAGATGCCATATCATTAACCGCATGGTCTCCTGCTACCAGCATAAATGGTCTTAACTCCACTTTTTTGATCCCCCTAGATTTCAATTCTCCTATTATATCTTCTATACCTATTGCACCTTCTACTGTTCCAACAAATATATTTTCATCTTTTTTTGTTTTTTCAAATTTATCCTGCAATCTAGCATATGCTCTATCAGCCTCATGATAGGACCCATGACCCATAAATATAAGTGCTCTCTCAGATTTATATTCCTCTAGTTGTAAAGCGTCTATAACACTTTCATAATCTTTTTCTTCAGCTAATAAAGGTAATCCTATTTTTACATTATAATCTTCATTTGCATCTATAAACTTCTCAATTTCTTTTTTTGTTTTATCATATTCAACACCTTCAATTATTAATAATGGTTGAATATATATATCCTTAATTTCTTTTTTCTTCATCTCTTCTAAAGCTTCTGTAGGATTCTTTACTATATATCCTCTATCTTTTAATCTCTTAGCTACTATTCTAGATGTAAATGCTCTTAAAACTAAATCATCAGAGTATCTCTCTCTTGCTAAATCTTCAACTGGCTCTATACATAATTTTCTTGTCTTTTCAAATGTAGTTCCAAAACTGGTAATTATTATTCCTCTATTCAAATTATTCATCTCCTCTTATAGTTCAATTTCTCTTAATGCTTTTATAAAATTAACATTGTTCTCTCTGTCCTTTATTGCTATTCTTATATGATTTTTTCCTAAACTTCTAAAAGATGAACACTTTCTTATTACAAAACCTCTTTTAAGTAAGGATTCAAATATCTGGTCTTCAGTTTTATTCTCTAATCTTATTAAAATATAATTCGTGTGAGTGTTAAAGGCTTTTAGTCCCTCTATTTTTTCTAATTCATCTAATAAAAAACTTCTCTCCTGATGTATATATTTTTTGGACTTTTGGATATATTCTTTATCTTTAAAAATATATCGACCTGCTGTTTCTGCCAAGCTATTTACACTCCAAGGCATACTAAGACTTTCAATTTTTTCAGCCATTTCTCTAGAGACACATCCATATCCTAATCTTAAACCTGGTATAGCAAAGAACTTGGTCGCTGCTCTTATTATTCCCACATTCTTATATCCATCTGATTTAAATAGTCTAATGCTATCATAGTCCTCTGGAGCAAATTCGAAAAATGCTTCATCCAAAAGCATATATGCTCCTCTAGATTGTACTAATTTATATATTTCAATCAGTTTATCCTCTTCTATTCTAAGTCCAGTTGGATTATTAGGATTTCCTATTATCAATAAATCTTTTTCACTTAATATATCCTCTAATTTTTCTAAATCCACTTGGAAATCTTCTGTATATCCTATTTCAATAACCTGTTTACCATGAACTTGTCCTCTTAATTTATATTCTATAAATGCAGGCTCTGTTGTAATCACTCTATCTGCCCATAAATTAAAAAGATCAATAATTTCCATAGCACCATTTCCAACAAGTATATTTTCTATTTCACATCCTAAATATTCTCCTATGGATTTTTTTAACTCTCTATATTCAATGTCAGGATAGGCTTCTATAGATTGAAAATTATTAAAAACCTTCCCCTTTAATCCTTCTGGGATACCTAGTGGATTGATATTACTACTATAATCCACTAAATCTCCATCGAAATAATCTTCATATGATAAAAGGTCTCCTCCATGTATCATTATCTCACTCCTATTCTAATTATTTCTTCTTCCCAATATTAAGGATATATAATCTTTATCCTCTAATATTTCTTCTTTTTCAGTAAGTATTTCTTGCATCTCTAGTGTGGCTCTTTTTATATATGTGTAATTAAAATCAGCCTCTTCTAGCATTTCAATTGTTTTTTCCTTGTTTTTAAAAGTTTTAAGTATGGCAATTGAATCTACCAATTGAAGTTTTTCTGGAGTTAATTCATCACAAAGCACAAAATCATCATCCTTTACTGTTAATGGGGACTGACTCTCTCCTGCTGCTGCAACAAAAGATGGAATTCCTGAAACCACTTCTATCTCCATATTAGTAAATTTCTTTTCCAACTCTTCTATAATATAAATAAAAGTTGAATAAATCATAGGATCTCCTATTGTTAAAAAAGCTCCTGATTCTCCTTCTGGTATTTCTCTTTCTATAATCTCTGCAGCTCTCTTATAGTCTTCTCTAGTAACTTCTCCCATAGGAAAGTCTATTAATACCAATTTCTTATCCTTAATAAATTCTTCCGCTGTGTCTATTGCCATATTTTTCCCATTATTATTTGGTCCAAATATTACACTTGCCTCTTCCATTGCTTTTACTGCTTTTAATGTTAAATAATCACTATCTCCCGGACCTGTACCTATTCCATAAATCTTTTTATTCATTTTTATATTTCCCTCCAAAATAAAAAATCCCGACACTGTCGGGATTTTTTATATATTTATAATACAATATACACCTCTCCCACCGAAAGGTTCTCAATTTTACCTTTTAGTATCCTGGCTTAGCTTCATCCTAATCTCTACCTTCCCAATATTTAAATTAGTGGTCTTTTGATTTCGTCAACTATACAGTAGCGGGGGCTGCATTGGCTTTTCACCAATTTCCTAATATACGATAAATTTTCTATTTAATTTTATATAATTTTAACACACTTTACTATTTATTACAATAATATCAGATATTCATATTGGTTATTCTCCATCGTGATGAGGATTATTCTTAACTATTTCAGCTGCCTTAATAATTTCTTTTGCTAAATCCACATCAAGCTGTTGACTTAATCTATCCAATTTAGCATATAATAATCCTTCTTTTGTAACAACATATTTCGGTGCTAAATTATTAAGTGCAATAGCCATAATATCCAATTTACATTTTTCACAAGTACATATATGTCCACAATCCACTAATATTTCATCCATTACATCAGCTACACATTTCTCCATTAAATTATGTAATTTCATTTTATACCTCCTGCTAAGTTATTAGTTTAATAATTATCTAATTAAAAATATTTATGATAGTAAAATATATTGCTATAAATACTATCTCTGTCCTATACATAATCCTTATTGTATCTTTAATATATTCTTTATTTATTTTATTTTCTCCATCTCCCATTGTTGGTTTTTCCACTAATTTCCCATGATAAATATTTGATCCACCTAATTCAATTCCCAATAACCCTGCAACTGCTGATTCTGGATATCCTGCATTAGGGCTAGCATGATTTTTCCTATCTCTAATCATTATTCTAAATCCATTTTTTACATCATATTTAAATATAGAGGACAATATCATAATTATTCCTGTTATTCTTGCAGGAATATAATTGTAAAGGTCATCAATTATTGCTGCCCATTTTCCATAATTGATATATTTTTCATTTTTATAACCAAGCATAGAATCCATAGTATTAACCATTTTATACATAAGTCCTCCAGGAGCACCAAAAAGCATTATGAAAAATAATGGAGCTATTATTCCATCAGAAGTGTTTTCTGACACTGTTTCTATTGTTGCCTGAATTATGCTCTCCTGATTTAAATTGGAAGTATCTCTTCCCACAATAAATGCTAATTGATATCTAGCTTTTTCCAATCCATATTTTAGTGAATTGTAAACCTTTGTCGCTTCAATATCTAAAGATTTTGCGGAAATACATGTATAAATCATATAAATTTTTACTATTCTCATTAATAAGGGGATAGGACTTAATATTTTTAAAATAAAATATCCTAAAGAAAAACTAATTATAATATTAAAAACAGCTACTAATAATCCTGCAAATCTTAATGCTTTTCCACTTTTTATATTTCTCCTAATAAGATTATCTTCAAAGTTTATTAAATTACCCATTGCTTTTACTGGATGTGGAAAATTATATGGATCTCCCAGTATTAAATCTACTATCACAGCTGTAAATATATCTAACATATTACATACCTACTAGAGAATATATTAATTCCATATCTAGATTTTCTCTTAATACCCGAGATAGTTTTTTGAATTCCTCTTCTAACTCTTCATCTGTCTGTGGATTTTCATTACATATTTTATCATAATCAGCTAAAGTATCTTCATCCACCAGTTCAAAATGAGTAAATGGAATTGTTCCTATCACTGGTATATTCAACATATCTTCAATCATTTTTATTCCCGGATTTAATAAGGTTTTATCTCCTCTAAATTTATTTATTACAAGTCCTTTTATTCTATCTCTTTCTTTCTCTTCCAGCAGCATTACTGTTCCATAAAGAGAAGCGAATACTCCTCCTCTGTCTATATCTGCCACTAATATTACTGGTGAATCTGCCATTTCAGCCATTCCCATATTCACAATATCATTTTCTTTTAAATTTATTTCAGCTGGACTACCTGCTCCCTCAATAACTACAATATCATTTTCACTTTCTATTTCTTTATAAATATTTTGAATCATTGGTTTTAATTCATTTTTATATTCAAAATACTCTACAGCTTCCATTTGATCCTTCTCTTCTCCTAGTAAAATTACTCTTGATCCCATATCTGTTAAAGGATTTAAAAGTATAGGATTCATTCTTGGATCTGGTTTTATCCCTGCTGCCATAGCTTGCAGTGCTTGAGCTGTACTCATCTTGTATCCTTCTTCTGTTATATGCATTTTAGATGACATGTTTTGAGATTTAAAAGGATACACCTTATGCCCATCCTCAGCAAATATTCTACAAAGGCCTGTTACTAAAAGTGATTTTCCTGCTGATGATGCGGTTCCTTGTACCATTATACTTGTCATTTCTCCACCTCTTTGTTTTCTATGTATTTAACTATATTGTATATCCTATTTTTTTATTTTACAACTTAGAAAATTAATTTATAATTCCTTTTTAGGGTATAGGTATGTTAATAGGATTTTACTTTAAAATTAATAAGGAGATGATATTTAATGTTGGATTACAAAATACTTCACAAAGAAAAGGCTGTTCAAACCTATCGTTCAGGGAAACACGCCCTTGATAATGACTTACCTTATGCAGCTTATTCCATGCTTAAAGAAAGCGTAAGAGCTACATTGGCTTATATAAATGAGGATCTACAAGGAAGGACTTATTCTTCTAAAACAAATTTAAAAACCCTTTTCAATGAGGTTCCTGCTCAACTACTTGAATCAAATACTACAGATGACTTTAAGATATTCTTAGATTTGGAAAAAGAAGGACTTCCAGATATTTTAGAAGCAAGTGAAGAAGATTTAAGAAAAGCACAAGTTACATTAAAGAAAATAATAGGAGTTTATTTAGGAGAATCCATATAATTTTTCAAAACCCAATTCTACAGAATTGGGTTTTTTGTTGATTTAAAACTTGAATATAGGTATTATATGCTTAAAGGAGGTTTTTTATGCGAGAAAAATTAAAACATGCTATTCCTATTCTCATTGTTTTACAAATTTTTAATCTATTTCAAATAAATAGTTTAAAACGTGAATTAGAAATGTTGAATACAAATCAAGGACATTCCACTGAGTTTATAAGAAGTGAAATGAATAATATTTATAATAATATAGACAATATAATCAGACAGGACCTAAGCTTAATTCAAGATGCTGAAGTTGAGTTAGGTGATTTGGATGGAGATAATTTACAGGTGGAGCTTAAATACAGCTTAACTCCTAAAGAAGTAAGAGATAATACAAAGTTATTCCTCCAGTTTGAAGGAGAATCTATAGAGATGGATAGAGTGGGAAATTCCTTTTCTAAAAATCTAAAGCAAGATATTTTCTCTGAATATAATTATCCGGAAATAATTATTAAAGAGAAGGACCTATTAAAGACTACAGAGGACAGTAGAATAGTCATTTCCGATTTAAAAGAAAAGATTTTCCTTCTGTTAATTTAGTCTTTGCTGGGAGCTATATTTCTAGAGATGACTCTATTCAAATAGATGGTCCCATAGATTTTTTTGATCGTAAGGAATACACTGAAATATCTTTAAAAGATCCAAAATTTGTTATAACTTTAAATAATCGAATTGTAAAAGAAGAGAATATCTCAATTAAAGAACTCCATGATGATTTTATGATAAATGAAGAATTTAAAATAGGTGGAGGAGAAATTTTAACTTTGAAAGTGGTTTTTATGGATTATTTAGATTTAAGACATGAATTTATTTTAGAGGAATTTTCTCTTGATCAGGATTGGCATCCTCAAGGACTTACGAGAGAATTAATTTATTCAAAGGATAATGAACTCCTGTGGGAAGGGGAGGTTTACTAACATAGAAAAATAGTTGTTTAGTTTAAACTAAACAACTATTCTTACTGTTTCCCACTATTTAAAACTTATATAAATTCCCTGAAGATTTACATAATAATTTTTAGATTCTTCAACTCTATCTTCATATATATCAATATTCTCAAATACTAATATCATAGATATATTTTCATCTTCTAATATTAAGTTCATATCTTCAAAGGGTAATTCTTGGAATCCATATTCTGACCCTCTAGATTTCGAAGATAATTCTACTAGATATTCTTCCAAATCCTGTTCAATAATTACATCTCTTTCTAATTTAACAGTTATTTTGGGAATGCCTAATTCTGTCTGCGAATGAATAATCTCGTAATTATTGTTTTCCCATTGAAATTTAATACCTTCTTCCATAATCATATTCAAATCCAGATTTAAAGTTAGTGAATAATCACTTATATCTATTACATCTGTACTTAATCTAAAGTTTTGTCCTGTGTATTCATTAGAATCTTCGTATATTCCATAGGTCTTTTCAAATCCAAAAGTATCTTTAAATTTATCTTCTTCTTTGAATTCTCTATTAAACCAATTTGGAATATTCTTTTTATCTGAATCTGCTATGAAATCTACTGTATCTGTGATTTCAGCCTTTTTCAGCTTATCTATATCTCTTGCTATGCTTATTATTTGACCATTGATTAAAATTTCTTCCTTAACCAATAAATTCTCCAATCTCTTTATTTGCGAGTTAAAGGTCAAGTCCTCATATCCCAAAATTGGAGATACCCAAATTATTGAAATTATTCCAGCTAAAATTGCAATCTTTCTATAACCATTATTTTTCCTAAATTCATAAAACAACAATAAAATTATGGATATTGCACCAAATATCCATATCATCATAAATGAATATTCTGCAGTTTTAATTCCAAATTTACCTATCTGACCAATAAGTGCCCAAAACTGAAATCCTAGTACTAAAATTGCAGTAAATGGATATGCCTTTTTATAAAAATTAGCTATTTTAGTATTATGACTTTCCAACATTATATGCAGCCATATTCCAAATATTATATAAGATGAAGCTATAGATGATAATTGATTGAAAGATACTTCTATCTGGCTAAATAAGACTCTAAAGGACCAAATCAAGAGTACCATTGTAAGGGCTATCATAATAGGCACTAAAATAAATCCAAATAACACAAATATAAATCTAGGTTGTTCTTTTATATTTTCAATTTCCTCTATTTCTTTTCCTGAAACAAAACTAGGGAAATATCCTAAAAATATAGTGTAGGTTAAGAATCCTATTAACACACCAATATATTGATATATTTTAAAACTCATCCCTCTATATACTAAAGCTTGAAATGCTGATAACACTCCAGATACCCCTATCATAATTACAATTCCATATAATAAAGAAACTATATATGCTCTGTGAACGATAAAAAACGAGTCACTGAAACTATCTATTTTTTCTGATTTAGATATAAAATATATAAAAGCAATACTACTTATAAAAATACTAACAAATATTCTAGCATTTCCCATATTGGAAATATATTTCAATCCATCTTCAGATGTAACAGGACTTAAATAGTATAGAAGTAAAAAACTTATCAACGATATTAATATCCCTAATATATTTCCAATTACAAAAGACTTTCTATCCCTATTTAGTTTGACCTCCAAGTAAACTACAATAGCCATAGATAATATGGCTCCCAATAGAAAGGATAGTTGAACACTATCAAACAAGAAACTATAACTCTGTTGTAATTCCCAATCCATTGAAATTCTAATAATAGAAATAATGCTAATTATAATAGCACTAAATATGGAAGCTGGGAATCTATAAAAGGATTCTAAAGCTCCTTCAAATATATTTTTAATTCCATTTCGGATATTATACATAATATCACTCCTTTCTAATTAATATACACTTTAACTATACCCATTATCTAAATAAAAAAGCCTCCCCTTTATTTTTTGGGGGAGGCTTTAAACTATTGAGTTTTTTTATCCTTTTTTGAATCTTTTATTATTGTTTTATCTTTTAAATTTGATTCTGCTCTTGAAAGCATTAATTTTAACCTATTTAATTGATTCACTGCACTAGCACCTGGGTCATAGTCTAATGGAATAATATTGGCCTCAGGATATATATCTCTTATTGGCTTGATCATACCTTTTCCAACTATATGATTTGGTAAGCATCCAAATGGCTGAACACAAACTACATTTTTTGCACCTTCTTGTATAAGTTCAATCATCTCAGCCACTAATAACCATCCTTCACCAGATTGGTTACCCAGAGAAACTACTTCTTCTCCCATTTCTGCTAAATCCTCTATATACATAGGCGCTGTAAAGTTTTCACTGTCTTTTAAAGCTTTTCTAACATATCTTCTATAAGTCTCAATATATTTTATTCCTGCTTTTCCTGCTAATTTTGGTAATAAACCCTTTCCTAAATGTTCATTCTTAAATTTAGCATTATAAAGGGAATAAGATATAAAATCCATTAAGTCACTTATTAAGACTTCTGCACCTTCTGCTTCTAATGTTTCTATTAAATTATTATTGGCAATTGGATGATATTTCACTAATATCTCTCCAACAATTCCCACCTTTGGTTTCTCTTCTTTTACTATTTCCAATTTATCAAATGAATTAACAATATCTTTTGTTAATTGGATAAAGGAAGCTTTATTTAAAGTTTCCATTTCCTCAACTATTCTATCTTGCCAAGATTTCAATAATAAATTAGTTGAGTTTTCTATTTTTTCATAAGGTCTCGTTCTAAGTGTAACTCTTAATAATAAATCTCCTAATAAAGTTGACATTATAAGATTATTTATTAATTTAATAGAATATATATTAAATCCTGGATTAGACTCAATGCCTTGAGCACTTGCTGCAATCACTGGAATATCTGCAAATCCAGCTTCATCAAAAGCTTTTCTCATAAATCCAATATAATTTGAAGCTCTACACATTCCGCCTGTTTGACTCATAAGAACAGAAGTATTATCTAAGTCATATTCTCCTGATTTCAATGCTTTTATAAATTGACCTACTACAATTATTGATGGATAGCATGCATCATTGTGAACATATTTTAATCCTTCGTTAACTATCTCATTTGGATCTCCACCTAATACTTTCACATTGTATCCAGATGCATTCATAGCTGCTTCAATAAGTCTGAATTGAATAGGAGCCATCTCTGGCATTAATATTGTATGGTTTTCCCTATCTTCCTTAGTAAATACAGGTCTCTCTTTTAATTCAACTGATTCTTTTTTTATTATCTTGTTTTTTCTCTCTTCAAGAGCTGCTTTAAGAGATCTTATTCTTATGGTTGCTGCTCCTAAATTACTTATTTCATCTATTTTTAATTGAGTATATAATTTATCATTAGCTTCTAATATTTCCTCTACTTGATCTGTCGTTACCGCATCAAGTCCGCAGCCAAAAGAAACTAATTGTATTAATTCTAAATTATCATTCTCGGCTACATATTCTGCTGCCCTATATAATCTTGAATGATATGTCCATTGGTCTAAAACTCTTAATGGGTCTTTTAACTCTGCTAAAT
>JARIDA010000089.1 GCA_029257065.1 Tissierellaceae bacterium
CTTCCTCCTTGTCTTTTACTTTTTCTCTAATGTCAATCAATCTATCGTTTTCCCAATTTTTAATTTTTACTCTAGTTCCTTCTTTAATAAACTCCATAACCTGTTGCTTTTGATTACCATCTGAGAACATACTTAGTTGATCGCCCAAACTTGTTACTTCTATTTCTTCTGATAAGGGAATAGTATATTTTAAACCATCCATCTGAAATATATTGTAACTAATTATCCTTGCTATTTCTTTAATGTCTTTTTTCCCAGGCATATCATCAAATTTATCTAAATAATAATCTATAAATGTGTAAAGTAAGTTTTCTCTTGCTAATAATAAAGAGTCACCTTGAAATTCATAACCATAACTAGCTTTATAAGCTTTTTGAACTAGATTCATCCACTCTTCTTGGTCTTCTATTTCTTTAGATATTCTCTGTATTTTTCTATCTAAAAAACCCACTCTCTTATCTATATGTATATAAACTCCACTAACTGTATCGTAACGGCTAGCTATATATGGAGCTTCTCCACAAGCTATCTCAAGCCAAGTTTTATTTATATATTCATTTAATTCTAGATTTTCAAATTCTTCTTCTATCAAATCATTCTGTTTTTTGATAACCCAGGTAGGTGTGAATACTTCTGCCCTATCTCTTGTTCTAGTATCTTGTTCATGCTTTAATTTTGAAGCACGTGGTCTGATTAAATCTCCCATACCATTACAAACAGCTCTGGTTGTAATTATATTCTTTGAAAAATAATCCCTTCCAAATGAGGCATAACTATCTGTAGCCCATATTATATTGCCTCCTGTCGTTCGATCTTTTAATAGGATTCCCATTATTTCTGGCATATTTCTTAAAATATTATTATCTATATTTTTCTTTTTATATTCTTCTTTTGAAATCTTCAGTTATAACACCTCACTTATTTTATAGTTTTTATATTTTCTCTTAATACTTTTATTATAGCTAATGGCTATCTTGTTGTCTATTCAACTTATGATTATCTAGTTACCTCTATATCTTCAATCTAAATATTTTTATTAACCAAACTAATTATTATTTGAAGCTTCTAATTGAATTATAACCTCACTTAATCCTTCAAACTCTTTTTTAAACATTTTCTCTATATCAAATACAGTATATTATTTTAGCCATTGCAACTCCCATGTTAAATATGAATATGCATATAAGGACTTTTCTTACATCTTTATAGTTTGTCTTTTCCAATTTAGATTCTCCTCTATTCTTATATCACACACTGATTGTATATAATGACCACAAATCTACTAAAGCCATAAAAGGCTATACTTAGTTTTCAATTTCAATATATAATTAATTTATAAAAATATAATTGTGTAAGTAATAATAACTAACAATATACTTAATAAGGTGCCCAGTAAATAATATTCAGAGAATTGTGGATTTTCAATTATTTTATTATATCTAGCAATAGATTTAGATGTTAAAACAAATCCTATTGCAGCATATTGATTTTGTGAAATCATTATTAAGATAATTAGTCTCTCTAATATTCCAATTAATGAACCTGCTCCTGGATGCCCGTCTTCTTCTTCATCAGCTGTTATTGGCTGATATTGAATTAATACTTTTTCAATCGTAAGGCTAACTGGTTTGATTATTATCATTATAGCTAGAAGCCAGTTAAGTATTAACTTGAAATCTAGACCTAGACTACCGAATAAATTTTTAAAGGAATCTCTATATTTTATTGTTTCAGGTAGTAAATTAATTATTACTGCTACTATAAAAATAGTTATAATATGAATCAATTGATCAAAATTATATAATAAGTTATCTTTATTAATATACATTCTATTGTTTTGGCTTAAATAAAACTTAATTAAATCTACTAAAAAATGAATTAATGATAATAAACCAGCCCACTTTAAAACATTAATATCTAAAATAGCAATAACTACTACAGCCATTGTTATAAAATAAATTAAATTGTATATAAAGACTTTATTCAATATTTCTTTTTTATCTTCAGATAATTTATTTGTCTGTAGATAATAATCACCTATAATATGTCCTATTATCAATACACTCAAAGTTTCTTTAAACATCTAGCTATCCTCCTCTTCTGACAAGAATGAATTAATATTTTCCATGGCTGATTTATAAGTATAAAAACTTGCGTTATTGAGACCTTTGTTTACACTCGATTGTGTAATTCCTAATTTCTCAGCAGCTTTATATTGATTTTCTTCACTTAATAGATAAGCATGTATTATTTCTGTTTGCCTATTAGTCCATTTAGATTTTAATACTGTACAAACAGATAAAAGAGAATTTAATAGTTTATCTATTTCAGTATCTACATCTTGGGAGGATATAAAAATATTTGCTTCTAGTGTTGAATATTGTTTTTTTATAATTTCTAAGTTTTCTATCATAGCTCTTGCTCTATGATATGATGATCCATCTATTTCAGATGAATATTCATAGTTAATTTCAGTGCTAATGTCTCCTATACCAACACCAAAACGTAAAGATATTGGCGACATTTTCATCTCAATATCAAATATAATATTTATAATGTTTTTTCTACTTTTAAGTAAACCCTGAAATTCATCACCTAGAGTAATAGTAAACTTAGATGCGATATCATTTGAATATTTATTATTAATCTCATTAAGAACTTTTTTCAATTTAATCTGAGTAACTTTCCGGTCTATTATTCTCTTTGAATCTATTATATCTCCAATAATCACAGTATACTTCCCAAATTCATAATATTTTTGCATATTCTCACCTCATTTTTTATTATAGCAGGAATAAAGATTCATCTCAAGATGAATCTTATTGTGAGATTCACTCTAGGGTGAATCTTTATTGATTTTCAGTTTTATAATCTGCCCAGTCCAATACCTCTTCTCTATCCTTGCTTCCATCTCATGTACAACAGGTTTAGATATTTCATACATATTTCTCACTCCATTGTCCTATCTAACTAGTCCTTATAACTGTCAGTGTTTATGATTTATCTTTTCTTACTTATTCTTAGTACAATAATTTATTATTTTAATCACAATAAATTTATACCCATTAATGCTTCTTTTAATTTCTATGCAATAAAAATGCAAGTTCGATAGTTAACAGAGTATAAAGTTAGAATAAAAGCTTATAAAGGATCTTGATAGAGAGGAGAATCGGACATGAAAAAAACAAATGTCTTTAAAAGAAAAGAGATAAAGTATTTGATCACTAAAGAACAAAAAGAAGCTTTAAAGAAAATTATGGAAAAACATATGCAAGAAGATCCTTTTGGAAATAGTACTATTAGAAATATTTACTATGATACTCCCAATAAGCTTTTGATTAGAAG
>JARIDA010000082.1 GCA_029257065.1 Tissierellaceae bacterium
TACTGGTACGGATACTAGGGATTTAACATTTTGTCTCTGCAGCTGTGATTTCTCCTCTATAGCCTCTTTAGGCATATGGTTAACATCTTTAATATATACTAATTTATTATTTTCCAATTCTTTTATCCACCAAGAAAATATATGTAAAGGAATATCATCAATAGTTCCAATTTCTTCACTTATTCCAGTATTACACCATTCATTTGAATAGGTCATTGTTTGTTTTTCATAATCTATAGTGAAGAGATAGGTTCTATCAACATTGAAGTATTTTCCTATCTTCTCTAATAAATATTTAACCTTTTCATTAAAGTTATTCCCATTTAAACTTACAAACTGAAGTGAAATGTCAGAGCCCAGTTTTTGAAATTCAAATTGATATTTATTCTCCCTAATTTTATTTATGTATATTCTATTTATATAGAGGCCTGTAAAAAATGCAACAATAAACATTCCTATTCTTAAAATATAGTCGAATTTATCTATAAGCACTATTGACTCAGGATTTATTCCCCATATTAAAACTTGTGTAATTATAGAGATTATAGTGGTTAAAATAAGTAAGGTTAATTTACTAAATACTATAGAACTAATTATAATTACCATTGGAAATGCCCATACTGTTAAAGCCCCATATTTCAAGTACTGTAGTGTTGCTAGTGGAATACTTAATACTAATACTAAAATAGTTAGACTATCTCTTTTTGATTCTCTTTTTATCCTCTGAATAAGACCTACAGCAAATCCTACTCCAGTTAAAGCTAATGCTTTTAAAAGGGCATAAATAAAAGCATTGTCTTCATCCATATATGGTATGTATTCAGACAAAAATGCAAGTACTGCAGATATATGAAATCCTATGGATAAATTTCTAAATATATTTATTTTTTCCTCTTCAGTAACTATTATCTCTGATTTTTTTGGTATTTGAACTTGAAATACATGATAATATTTAGCCGCATAGAACATTGCTCCTACTGGAATCAAAATAACTATTACAGATATTTGAGGCACTGGTTTTTTAAGTGATATATTTGGCAATATATCTAATAAGACTCCGAATAATACACCTATTATCATTGTATTAAAAATTAAATTAGCACTTCTATTTATTTCCTTATCTTTAATTTTTTCCTTCCATTTCATAAGTACAACTAGGGCTACCAACATATAGACAGCAAAATAGAGATAGTAAAATTTATTCCAAATATTATCTACTGGTTTATCCAACCATCCATATTCAATTTGCATAAGATTATATTGTAATGGTGCCATCTTACTGGATATTGAAAATACATATGTCAATACTAATGCTGGGATATGCAGTGGTAGAAGATACCACTTATTTTCTAATTTCTCCCTTTCATAGGTCAACAGTATTATAAAATGAAGAATTATACTAAATAAATGCATTCTACCTGCAGAGGCTAATCTTCTCCAAAACAAAGCTCTTTCCATATTTTCTGCTGTATTTCCCAAGGCATAACCAAAGGACCATATGCAAAGAGCCATGCTAAGAGCAAAGAAGGCCCTATTTAAACCCTTCTTTGGATTTATTCGAAATATATCTATCCCCCAAAACAAATATATTGAAAATGCTAAAATAAAAAACAATGAAAATAATGAAGATATATCTTCCATAAGACCCTCCTTTTATAAAATTCTAAATTATATTATTAGCACAATTAAGATCCATACCCCTATCCATTCTATTTTTGTCTTTATACATAAGTTGATCTACATGCATAATAAATTCATCAGCAGTCATATTTAGGTCTAGATCATAAATACCCCAACCTATACTAATGTTCATCTCATATGGTTTTAATCCTAATTTATTGAATTCTTGAAAATTAGCCTTAAGCCTATTTACAATTGATTCACTACAGTTTCCCTTACAGTATTTTACTATAATCACAAATTCATCCCCACCATATCTGGATATAAAATCCTCAGACCTAAAGCTATCAACTAATATATCCGCAGTGTATTTTAGTGCACTATCTCCTTCCATATGTCCATAAAAATCATTTATTTCTTTGAAAAAATCAATATCAATCATTATTAGCAATAGAGATTCCTTCCCATTATAATTTTTAATACTATTTCTCAAATACATATCCAACTGCCGCCTATTATAAAGTCCGGTTAAATAGTCCTGATTTATTTCACTATTTTGGATATTTAAATATATTATTAAACAAGAAAATGATATTGCCAACCATATATGAGCTTTATTAGTATTCAATGTTTGAATTACTCCAGCTATTGCTGGTAGAATACCAAATGATAGAATTGATAATAAGTCCCCTTTTCTTATATTTTTTCTTTCATAAATCAATTGTCCATAGACAATTATATAATATAAATAATAGAAAACCGCATTTAACAGAAATAAATGGCCTCGTCTATAGAAATTATTTTCATCTATATAAAATACTCCCTTATTAAATAAACTAAAGATACACAATATAATACTTATAATTGATGATATTGCAATTATCTTTACTAATTTTCTAACTCTTCTTATACTTTTATGAATATAAAAATCAATATAAAGAGACCATAGCATATAAGGCATTGGATTTAATATGAAGTATATTGTTGTTAAGCTTATATTTAACTCTCTTAACAACAAGGCTTTTTCTCCATTTATTATATTCATAATTATATCTAAAACAGTTATTGCTCCAGTAGAAATAATTAGGGTGAAAAATAATTTTTCATCATATTTTATTTTTTATTATCATATTTCATATTAAATAGGATTATAATAAGTATTAATAAAGCTATTATATTATTTTCTGAATAGGATAATTTTTCGATCATATTTTGTCCCTTCTGTGAAGCTGATTATTATATTCTAAATACACTAACTGCATTATTTAATTCTTCTGCTATTGAGGCTAACTCTTCACTAGCCGCTGTAATTCCTGCCATAACTGCATTTTGTTCCTCAACTGAAGCAGAAGCTTCCTCTGTTCCTGCTGCATTTTCTTCAGCAACTGCTGATAAATTCTCTATTAAAATACTTAAATTTTCTTTTTGTTTTATCATATCTTCACTAGATTCATTAACTCTACTTATAGCTTCATATGTTTTCTCTAGGGAAGCTGATATACCCTGAAATTTTTCATCTGTTAAATCCACACTTTCGCCTTGTAAATTTACTATTTTATTCACATTATTCATTGTATCTACGGCTATTAATGTTTTAGAAGTTAAATCCTCTACTATTACCTCTATTTCTTCTGTGAAATTACTAGATTCTTCTGCTAGTTTTCGTATCTCTTCTGCCACTACGGCAAATCCTCTTCCTGCTTCACCTGCTCTCGCTGCTTCAATAGATGCATTTAAAGCTAATAAATTTGTTTGATCTGATATGTTTTTTATCATTTCTATGGCATTAACTATATTCTCAGCGCTGGTATTAGTGTTTTCTATAACATTTCCTATTTCCCTAATGGACTCTTTCGTTATATTAGTATTTTCAACTAAATCTCTAATATGGCCTAAACCTTCATCCTTAAGATCATTTACTTCTTCTGTTGAAGTATTTAATCTTTCAATATTATCCTTATTTTTATTCATCACTTGATCTAACTCTTGAACAGAATTAAATCCACTTTCCACATCTCTTGCTTGTGAGGTAGAAGCTTCCGCTATTCCTTCAATTACAAGAGATAATTCATCTGCAGCCACTTCTGATTGACTAGCTGTTGCAGTTAATTCTTCTGAATGAGAAGCCACTATTTCCGAATTTTCAAGTACATTTCTTATAGTTTCTCCTACTGAATTTTTAATTTCATTTATTGCATTTGCTAAATCTCCTACTTCATCCCTTCTATTTAAAAGTTCATTGTCTATATCCTGTCTTAAATCTAAATTAGACATACTTAAGGATAAATTATTAAGTCTAATAATAGGTTTGGTTAATGCTTTACCCATAAAATAAGTAGCTAAAAAAGCAATAACCATTAATATTCCCATATAGATCAAAAGTTTATATGTAAAACTAGTTATTAAATTTTCTTGAAAAAGTGTTGGTATGCCCAAGAAAAACATTCCTATAGTTTCATTTGAATCATTTTTTATAGCTGTATATATTGTATTATAACTATCTCCAACAACATCAGCTTTTCCTATGTATATCTCATCTTTTCTTAAAACTTTCCCAACAACTTCCGCACTAGCATTAGTTCCTACTACTCGCTCGCCATTATTTTCTACAGTTGTAACAACTCTTATATCATCTGCAAATATTGTTACTTGACTACCTGTCAGTTGCTTCATGGAATCAACTAATTCATTATTATCATTTATTCTTTCATATCCTTTATATAAAATTCCATCTTCAATCCTCCATTCACCTTGGATTTTTTCTTCTATTAATTCTATTAGCAGACCACTCTCTGAAGTTAACTTATCATCTACCACATCTTCAAGCATTACACTTGTATTATTTCTGATTACAATTATAGTAATCATTGTGAATAACAAAAAAAACAAAGCAACTGTTAAAACAATTTTATTTGCCATATTCAAACTTTTAATTTTTCCTATAATTTTATTTTTTTCTAAATTCTCCATATGTCCACATCTCCTTGAATTTTATTATAGATTTAGTAATATTACTCGAACTCTTAAATTTTCATATTAATCCCCCCTTCATCACCCTATTATGGTAGAAATAAGGCCTCCAATTCAATTTAGTTTGTCCAATAAATACTTCACAAACTAAAACAGACATGAAAAATAAGAGGTTTTAAAACCTCTTATTTATTAAACTTTTAAGTTTCAATCTTTTGTGTATTAAAATTTATTTACTATTCCAACTTTCATTAAGTCTTTCAGTTATATTTTCTAAAGCTTCTGTAACAGCTGATATATCACCAAGTATAACTACAAGCGTAAAGTGTTGAGGGCAAACCCCATTTATCTCTATTACTTTTACATTAGCATGTTTTTCTGCAACATCAGCTGCAACTAGCATATTTAAAATCTTTCCTTGAACTAATCCTATTCCTCCAATTTCACCCATGCTATCAATTTCATTAGCATTGCGCATGGATCTAGCTTTAATCATTTCAATAACACTAGTTGATGGTGATTTTATTAATTGAATGTCCATATAAGCACCTTCTTTTCATGTAGAATATTTTATACTCACTTTAATATACTATTTGAGTCAGTATAATGATACCAACTATTTAAAAACCTGTCAACTGAATTTCTAAATATTCTAAATATTCCAACTGGCTATAACTATAAAACAATCTAGAGAATAGTATACTATTCTCTAAATTGTTTTATATCTTTTTATAAATTTTCTTACATTAATTGAATTTCTTTTTTTATATCATCATCAATATCTTCTGGTATTAATTTTGGTTTTCCTAAATAATAACCTTGCATATAATCTACTTCAAATTCAATTAACTTTTTCATCTCTTCCTTAGTTTCTACACCCTCAGCTATAACCTTAATATCTCTATTTTTACAATAGGATAATATATTTAACAATAGCTTTTGTCTATTTACATCCTTATCTATCCCTCTTATAATATTCATATCAATTTTTACATATTTAGGTGACAATATTAAAAGTGATAACTCACCATTATATCCTGAACCAAAATCATCTAAAGCTAAGTGTGTTCCCCATTCTTTTGCTTTAATTTGTTTTAATTTTGTACTTTCCTCATTACTTTGTTCATTTTCTGTAATTTCTATTACTATTTTATCTAAATGTTCAGCAAATCTCTCTTCAAATATATCTAAATCTTCTTCTGATAGAGAATGATTAGGTATTGAATTAATAAATAGTTTAGAATCTTTAAAGTGATTTCTTAACTTTTCATATGCCTTTAAGGATTCAAATAGTGTTATTTTTTCAATTTCATATAATTTAGATTGAGATTGAGCTAATCTAATAACATCATATGGAGATTTCAACTTTTTAGTTTGAGGCCTCATCAAAGATTCATAAGCAAATATTTCTCCTGTTTTAGAATTTACAATTGGTTGAAAAGCATATTTTACCATTGCATTATCTATAAAGAAATTCAACTCTTCCTTTCCATGTAATAAGATAGAGTCCTTATTATAATTATCTATATTAAACTCTCCTATATTACCTTTTTCAGTATTTTTTATTTCATACATGGCAAAATCAGTATATTTTATTAGTTCATAATAATTTGATGAATCATCTGGATACCACGACACTCCGCCCGAAGCCCTTATACGTATTTTTTCTCCATCTGGAACCTGTAAAAAAGAACCATATAAACTTTCTTGCATTTTATTTATTATTTCTCTTATTTCAGCTTTATCTTCATAGTCATAGATAAAAATAAAAAATTCATCTCCTGACATTCTAGATATTATAGTATTGTATATAGTAAATCTTTTTAATACATCAGCAGCTTTTTGAATATATCGATCTCCATATTCGTGGCCATAAGTATCATTAACATATTTTAAATTATCTAAATCCCACATAACAATGGCTGAATATCCTAGGACTTCTCTCTCCAACTTATTTTTTACTCTAGATTCAAATGCTCTTCTATTTAATAAATAGGTCAGGACATCATGATCTCGCTCATATTCTATCTTACGTTTAGACACAACTTCCTCAGTTACATCTTCTATAACACCTAAGACCCTACCCTCTCTTTCTTGCATTAACAATTTAAGAAAGCAGTTCTTTCCATCTTCTTTCTTTAGATTATAAATATCCTCCATATCTTTTACTGGATATTTTTTTATTTCATTTAATATTCCAACCAAATACGACTTCTCAATATAATTAACTGACTCCTCATTTTTCAATCCTAAAAGGCTAAAAAATCTATCTGTACAAAATGCCTTTTCCTCATCATCTATATATTCAAATGCCCCTATAGGCATATTTACCATATTGATAATCTGTGACAACTTAGATGCTGAGTCCAATACTTGATTATTTAAACTTTCAATGGCCAAACCTAGCTTATCTATTTCTAAGATGCTAGTTCTTTTAATTTCTAAAGGTTTATTAGGATCACTATCTATTATACTTTCCATTAATTCGTTAATTGGCCTCATAAATAGAGCTCCGGATAAATAGACAGCAGATATCCCAACAATTAATGATAAAAACAGAGAAATAAAAATTGATATTATAATTTCTCTTATAGGCTTAAATAACTGACTTTTTTCTATGAAGCCTATAAGACTCCACAATTCATGCCTAAAAGGACTGTTATAACTATATAAGTTTAAGTTTTTGCTACTTGCATATATTGCTCCCTCTATATTCTCATTATCTTTTATTTCGTAAATATTCTTTTCATCTATTTTTTCATAAGAAATAGTGTTTGATTTCGCATACACATTATATAAAGGTCCACTTGATACAGCTGTATCATTCTTCCCTATTTTTGCATCATATCTATTTAATGTATAAAATCCTCTTTTGTTGTCAGTTAATTCATCATATTTTAATTTTCTAGAGAGAAATTCTGTAGTTAACCCAACACCCATTACACCATATGTCTGCCCATCTTCATCTCTCAAGGGTAGGGAATATGTGATAATTTCTACATCATCTTCACTTAATCTAAAGGGCTTACTCCAATAGCCTAAATCTCTTTTATTTAATTCAGGATTTAATTTACTTGCCACATAGGGTTTATAATAAAATTCTGATTTTTCATTTCTTTCTGTGAGATTAAAATTATAAGACCATTCACTATCTAGTGGTATTTTTAACTTTTGTGCTATTTCAATTGATCCTCTTTCCAATAAAATATCTGAATTATCATTAGCATTAAAATGAGGATCCAAATCTCTTAAATAAATACCTTCATGCCCTTTTTTACCTTCTAATATAACAAATATCTCCGTTACACCAGCTTGTCTTAAGTGAAATACTACTCTATATGCCATTTTCTCTAATAAATCTGGTATTAAACTCAAATTTTCTTTTACTCCTAAATTTTTAAATTCCTTTTGTATGTATTCTTCAAAGTCCATTATATTTGACCAACGCTGTAACATCTCATCTTCTAAATCATTTCTTCTTACTTCAACTCGATTTTCTAATATGTTTAAATATTCATCATTAATACTTTGAATAGTATTACCACCAAATATAGCTATTCCAAATAGACCTACTTGTATAAGTAATATTATCATCATAGTTTTTATCAATTTATTTTTCATCTATTACTAACCTCAATAATTTTTCTTTAAATTCTTCGAACCATTCATCAAATTTTTCCTTCGAAGCAAATTGATCTACTGCTTCTTTATGTGATAATCCTTCCTCTATAAGTTGTATGACTCTTTCTCTATCTGCTTTTGATTTATTTTCAAGTTCTGATGCTATAAATTCTCGTGTTTCAAAGCCATTTTCAAAAGCTGTGCTAAAGTAAAGCTCATATTTTTCCATTTGATCCATGGCTAGTGGAATTACACATTTTGATTTATCTACTAATTCTTTAGAAGCTTCACACTCAAGATTATCTATAATCTCTTTTCTATTATAAGCTGATTTCTTTACAGGAAGATATCCTGTTTTAATTGAAAACTCTAAATTTCTCTCATCTTCTGTAAACCATTTCAAAAATTCAATAGCTGCTCTTTCTTTTTCTTCAGTAGATTTAATTACAACGATTCCAGCACCCTGTTGAACTGCAGTTAAATCTGTATCTTTAAAATTAGGCAATGGTAATGTTACTAATTCAATAGGATAGCTGTCATTATTATCTATGGTTACATTTTCCGGAAAATAAGTAGCTCCTGTTGTAGAGCCTACTAAAGCAATTATCCTACCAATTTTAGCATCATCACTACTAAAATTTCCATAGGAAGTATAATACCCACTTATATATGGTATATAATAATTTTCCCATATCCTTTTCATATCGTCATAGTCTAATTTAACCTTTAACCTATTTTCTTCTATTTGGAATATTTCTTCTCCTAACTGTTTTGATCCTACCAATATATAATTAGCCAATGCATCTCTTCCAAAAAATGCCTTACCAATTTTACCATCTTCTGATAAGCTTTTCGTCCAATTATAGTATAACTCTCCTATTTCTCTTATTCCTTCCCATGTGCTTAAATCTTCCATACTTACATCTGTAGCTTCTGCAAATTTATCCCAATCAGTTTTATTCAACATTAAGACTTCTGTAGATTTAGCAGTAGGAAATATTTTTAATTCCTCATTATTTCCTAAACGACCCTCTTCAATATAAGATTCCATATATTCTTCAATTTCTCCATTAGTCAAATATTCTTCTAGATTAGTTACAAGTTGTTTATTATCTAAATTAAGAGCAGTTTCTGAATATACTGTAACCATATCTGGCATATCAATAAATTCCAACTCTTTATTAGTCGATTGGATAATTTTTTCTTCTAATTGCTCTATATTACCTTGACTATAGGCTTCTATAATAATCCCCTTTTCAAGCCCTACAGTTTCATTAAACTCATTAACTGATTCATCAAAAGCTAATTTTTGAGCCCCATTATAATAGTGCCATATTTCAAGTGAAATATCCTCTTTTTTACTATTACATCCTACTAAGATTAGGATTATTATTCCCAAATATAAATACAATGTTCTTTTTTCTTTCATATTATTTTAAAACTAATATTTTCAATTTTAATTGAAATATTAATCCTATTCCCCCTTATCATATAAATATTCTTCATATTTAATTAATTCCACAATAATTTACATATAACCATTATATCCTTTAATAGCAATCTTTGCTATGCATAATAACTAATCTATAGTATAATTTAGGTCAAACTAGAAGATAATATCTAAATGTCATATAAAAGGAGAATAACATGAAACTTATAAATAGACGGATTAATATAATAACTTTTTCATTATTTTTATTTATATCACTTTTTGTTTATCTAATCCTATTATCTCCTATAATGGAGCATCAGAAAAATAAAATGATAGAAAACTTTGAATTAAGTTCTCTAAATCAATATCAAATTATTGAAGAATTTATAAATAGTACTATTAATGATGCTGAAAGTTTATCCAGCCGTTCTGCTATAAGGGATGCCCTATTACAATATAATAATAATGAAATAGATTGGGATACTCTATATAATATTACTAATGACAAATATCAGGATGGGGTTAATGTTCTCGATGATTGTCTATATTCTGGTCGTCTTGTTAACAATGAAATATTAGTAGATATTGGTGATCCTAATTTGTTGAATAATATTAATCTTCCCAATACAGAAGATAGAATTATAAAATACAATTCAACTAATAATACAATTATAATTAAAAATCCTATTTTTCAAAATGATCAGCTATTGGCCTATGATATTTTATCTTTTAATATGATCCCTTTATTAGAAAAGATTCAAACCAATGATCATAGAGTTTGGATTGAACCTGAAGTCTTTGAAAATAAAGTAAAACGAGTGGATGGGGTTTTAATTTTTAGTAAATCCTTTAGTCAATTAAATGCTACATTTAATAGGGAAATATCTGAAAAGATATTTTTTTCCAGTATTAATAAAACTAAAAAACATATCTTTTTAGTTTTTAGTCTAGTTTTAATCGGAACTTTCGCTCTATTTTATGTAATTGTTATTAATTATGCCAAAAACATTATAAAACAATTTGAAGTCTCTAGAAATGAAGCTAAAGATAGGGAAACCGAGAATAAATTTCTGATTCAGGAGATGAATAAAGGTTTCGTTCTTTTTAAAGTTGTTGAAAATAAAATTAATAATGAACTAAATTATATAATATTAAATGTAAATAAAACTTTTGAAGAAACTACGGATATGGATAAATCTATTATTATTGGAAGTAAATTATGTAAGGTTTTTCCAACAATTCAAAAATATTGGATCGATCAACTAGATTATGTTATAAGAACGAAAAATTCAATTTCATTTCAAATTTATGTGGATTATATGGAAAAATGGTTTCTAGTCTCTGCATATATTCCTAAAGAAAATCATCTCGTTATGATTACTGATGATATTACAGAAAGTATTTCAATCCAAGACAGATTAACTGAAAAAGAAAAACAAATGAGAATTACTTTTGATATTATTGGTGAAGGGATTTGGGATTGGAATTTACTAACTAACGAAATAGAACACAATAATAGACTAGCTGAAATTCTGGATTTTGATTATGATACAGGTAGTCATACATATAATGACTATCTCTCATATATCTATCCTAAGGATAGAAGTGCTGTTCAGAAGCGTTTAAGAGATGCTATAGATAACAATAAAGAATATTATAGTGAACATAGAATAATCCATAGAAATGGTGATATTCTTTGGGTTATTGATCGTGGAATTTTGATATCAGATGAAACAACAAAGAATCCAGTTCAAATGGTTGGGAGTATTTTGGATATAACCCCAATCAAAAAAGCTACAGAAGCTTTATCAACTGAAAAGGAAACACTTAAGGCCACTCTACTTTCTGTTGGTGATGCTGTTGTAGCAACAGATAAATTCATGAAAATCAACTTTATAAATAATGAAGCTGAAAAACTAATAGGATGTCTTAATAAAGATGTACAGGGTAAAAATTTGGGAGAGGTACTTATAATATTTGATGAAGAAACTGGTAAACTAATAACTAATCCAATCAAAGAATATATTATGGATAAGAAAAATCACATAACAAGAAGGATTCTTTTAAAATCTAATTATGGGGATTTCATTCCTATTCAAGGTACTTTTTCACCTATTCGATTTACTGATAAAAATGAATCGTCTGGATTTGTTATAGCTTTTAGAGATATTACGGAACAAAGAAATATACAAAGAGAAATTGAAGACTTGAGTTTTAAAGATCATTTAACCGGACTATATAATAGGCGATATTTAGAAGACTCCTTAATTCGACTAGATACAAAAAGGCGTTTGCCTTTAACAATTATGATGCTGGATATTAATGGATTAAAAGAAGTTAATGACAATTTTGGACACCAAGCTGGTGATGATTTAATTAAAGCAGCAGCTGAAACCATAGTAGAGTCTTGTAGAGTTGATGACCTTGTGGCTAGAGTTGGAGGAGACGAATTTATGATTCTTCTTCCTAATACTAAATCAGAGGATGCTGAAAAAATTAAACAAAGAATCATTAGCTTAGCAAAAGAAAAATATATTTATTCAAACCAACTTTCTATTGCTATTGGTTATTGCGTTAAAAAGAATGACTCTCAAGATATTCGAATGATTCAAAAATGTGCTGACAGAAAAATGTATGAAGATAAATTAAAAATAAATAAAAACCTTGATTTTTAAAATTAAAAATCAAGGTTTTATTATTAATTTAATTTTTTAAATTTTAAATAATCTTACTGCATTATTTAACTCTTTAGCAATATTTGATAATTCATTACTAGCATTTGAAATATCTGCCATCACTGCATTTTGTTCTTCTACTGATGCGGATGCTTCTTCTGTTCCTGCTGCATTTTCTTCTGCTATGGCTGCCAGATTTTCTATTAAATCATTTAAATTATCTTTTTGTACTGACATCTCTTCGCTTGAATTATTAACCTGATTCATTATCTCATATATTTTTTCTAAAGCTAGTGAAATTCCTTGGAATTTTTCATCTGTTAAATCCACACTTTCACCTTGAAGCTGAACTATTTCATCAACATTATCCATAGTATCCACTGCCATAAGTGTTTTTGAGGTTAAATCTTTTACTATTAATTCTATTTCCTCTGTAAAACTACTGGACTGTTCTGCCAGCTTTCTTATCTCCTCAGCTACTACTGCAAAGCCTCTACCTGCTTCACCTGCTCTAGCTGCTTCTATAGAAGCATTTAATGCTAATAAATTTGTTTGGTCTGATATGTTTTTTATCATTTCTATGGCATTCACTATATTTTCAGCACTGGAATTTGTATTTTCTATTACATTTCCTATTTCTCTTATGGATTCTTTAGTGATATTTGTGTGTTTTACTAAGTCGCCAATATGCTTTAATCCTTCATCTTTAAGAGAATTTACCTCTCCTGTAGATATATTTAATCTCTTTATATTTTCATTATTTATACCCATTGACTGATCAAGTTCTTGAACAGCACTAAATCCACCTTCCACATCTTGAGCCTGTGAGGTTGAAGCTCCTGCTATTTCTTGAATTACAAGTGATAATTCTCCAGCAGCCATTTCTGATTGTTTGGCTGTTTCTGTCATTTCATGTGAATGAAAGGCAACAGTTTCTGCTCTATCTGTAACATCTTTAAGTATATTTCTTATAGATTCTTTCATTTCCATATTAGCCCTACCAATCTCCCCAAATTCATCTCTCCTAGATTGTATATCTTCAGGTACATCCTTTGAAAAATCTCCTCGGGACATATCCTCCATATCTCCTCTTAAATAGTTTATAATCTTAATAATGTCATTAGATATTTTAAATAATATAGATCCTAACACTAAAATAGCTATTAGACCTATAGTGCATACTTTTACAATACTGTTTTTTATCGCCCTATTCATACTTTCTATTATAATACCTATTCTCAATGCTCCATGATTTTTGCCATCAATCATAATGGGATGAATAATATCGTAAACATCTATATTATTGAAATTTTGCTCACTTGCCACTATTTCTCCATTATTAACAGCAGTAACCACTTCATCATCCGTACTCATATCCATTCCTATATAGTCAGGATTACTATTAGCCCCACCAATTAAGTCTTCTCCAATATATCCTGCATAATCTATTTCCTCTGATGACATTAAGCTTTCTACCAATGTATTATGATTAAATTGTTCTGATATTTCTACAATTTGGTCCACATTAAGACCTAGCTGAAAAACTGTTCCATCAGTATTTTTTATTGCACCATATTTAAAATAACCATCTATAGAACCATCATCTCGAGCATCCGATCTAATTTCTTCAATCTCCATCTCATTTCCACTATTTTGCAGTTTAGCAATTGAGTGAGGTTCCTCTGATTGGTAACCAACATTTTGTGACATATTAGAATAAATAACTTGTCCACTAGAGTTATATAAGTTTATTTCATCTATTTGAACTAATTCTCCCAGTTCTCTTATGTATTCATTGTTTAAATTATCAGTATGCCTATCTTTAACAGAATTTAATGATCTTAAAATCATAGACTCTGTTAAATTATCTAATTCTTCTATAGATTTTTCATTATCCTTTAATCTTTCTTCCACATTCTTTAAAAGTAACTCTGTGTCATGTTCCATTTGAGCCTTTATATTTGACTCAGTCTCCATGGATACACTTATCATTATACCTATTATTGATAGAGTTATTAATACAATAGGTATAATTATTAATTTTATTTTAATAGATTTTTTATTTCCCTTTTTTTCTTTATAATCTTTTTTGTTAAGTTTACTTTTAAATTTTTTTATCATTTTTATCTCTCCCATTGTGTAATAAAATTAATCTGATTAATAGACTTACCAGCCATAGATAAATATGCATGAAAAAATCTCCCTTCGATAACTGGCTACCACTTATTTAAGTAAGGTCCTTTAGTTTTGCGTCTCTAGTTTTCACTAGATTTGCCTTTATCGGTGAAGAGTACCAATAAATAATTTTTATTTAATTTTTTATTCCACTGTATATCTATCACCTACCTCTCTCATTTATTATCTTAATAGTTAATAAACTAATAGCTTAGGATATATTAGTTTTAATTGTCTTAATATTCTGTTAACTTTATGTATATTAGATTATTAACTTCTTACAAATAGACAACTTTTTAATCTCTCTAATACTATAATCGACAATTTTCTGAAAAACTTGAATTATCTTTTCCTATATTTCCAATAATACTAAATCTAATTTATTTAATATTATAGTTGCCTTTTAATTTTAATAGTACAGAATCTTTATTAGGTTCAGAATACTCAGGTGGTTCAAGTGAATACTTCTCCATTTCATAATAAATACCCTTAATACCTTTGTTAGATTCTTTATCAGATGCAAATTCAGATAAAACCCTAGATATTATAGGATTACGTGAATATTTTTTATTCATTATATTACTTATATCTATAATATTAGGCAATTTTCCCGGACTTGAAATTTCAAGCTTGTCATCATACATTATCACCCTTATAAATTCTTCTTTTCTTGAGTAGTCTCTATGAATTAGGGCATTTACAATTCCTTCAAGCCAGGCCACTTCAGGATACTCTAGTATTATTTCTGAATTTCCATCCCTATTTAATATTTTAAAGTCTTTTAATTGATTTAATATTACCTTTCTAGAATTTTTGATAATTTTAGGTATTGATCCAATAATATTAATATTTTTTATTAAATTTATTCCTTTGTATCTTAAAAAATGTAATCTGGAATTATAATAATATTTAAAAGGATTTTTTGAAAAAATTAGGACTCCTGCTAGAGTGAGTTTATCCCCAACTAATAATCCTCTTGATTCCAATACTTCCTTATCATCTAAATCTGTTTTTATTTTATTTTTATACCACTTTAGCAGTTTAGTATCTATATCCATTATGGAAGATCCTCTAACTAATTCCTCCTCTATATGTCTCTCTTTTTTATCATATTTCAATCTGATAATTTCGCTCTGTGTTAATCTTCTACTCTGATCACCTACTCTTAAATAGACATAACCAGGTTTTGTTCCTATTATCCTTTTCACACTAGGCTCTATATGATATACAAGTATTTTATCCTTCTTTGATTTATCGTTTTTTATATTAATTAATTCCATATTTATAATGGGCTTGGATTTTAGAAATTTAAAGGGGATTGTTCTAAATTTATCTATTTTTGAAAATCCTGCATTATTAAATCCTGTTAATTTTCCCTCATCCTCTACTCCAATAACTAAAACTCCTCCCCCAGCATTGGCAAATGCTGATATATGATTTGCAATCTTTTTTGCATCTATACGGGCACTTTTCCTATCAAAATATTGGTTTTCTTTTGCTTTTGTTAAAAATTCTAAATTTATTCTTGGATCTATTTTAGAAATAGAATTTTTCATTTTATTTCACAACCTTCTTTGCCAACACATCCATTGGATTTATTATAGGTATCTGCAAGTGCTCCTGTTTTAAAACTAATGGGATTTCTGTACATGCCAATACCACTATTTCTGCTTTTTTATCAATTAATTCCATGGCTGCTTCCCTCAAATATTCTAGAGATTTACCTTCCAAGTATCCCATTTTTATACCCTTGTCCCCATATATTCCTTCCATTACTTTTTCTTCTTGAACCTTTTCACTAGGATAAATAATATTATAATCAGAGAGATATTTATCAAACAATTTAGTTTTTCTAGTTCCACTTGTTCCCATAACTCCAACATTCTTCACTTTAGGAAAGTTTTCTTTCAAATAAAAATCCACTTCCTCTATGACATTCAATATTTTAAAGGACAGTTCCTTCTGTAGTTCTTCTATGAAATAATGGGCAGTAATACATGGTATACAGCATATATCTACTCCTGTTTTCTCTAAATTTTTACCACTTTCAATCATTGCCCCTAAAGGACTTTCTCCATTTCCCAATATAGCCTCTGTTCTATCTGGAATTGTTGGATTGCTATCTATTATAACTCTAAAATGGTCCTGTTCCTCTACTATACTAGTTTCCTTAATATTTCTCATATAAAAGTCTACCGTAGCTTCTGGACCCATACCACCAATTATACCTATTATTTTTTCATTCATTCTATACCTCCTATTA
>JARIDA010000066.1 GCA_029257065.1 Tissierellaceae bacterium
ACACGTCCTAATGAGTCAGCGATTATAGGGAATGTTATTTCTTGATTCATATTTTCCTTAATCCACTCTGTCCACTTTAAGTGAGCTGTAACAGCGTCAACTGAAAGTCCAACTAATTCTGTGTTCATAGACTTAAATTCATCATGAGCTGCAGCTAGTGCAACAAATTCAGTTGTACAAACTGGTGTAAAGTCTGCTGGATGACTGAAAAGTACAAACCATTGTCCTGCTAAATCATCTGGTAAAGTCATTTTTCCGTGAGTTGTTGTTACTTTTAATTCTGGTAATCTTCCACCTAACATAGGTAAAGTAGCTCTTTGTTCCATTAAATATCTCTCCTTTTAATTTTTAATTTTATTTTCATTGTAATAATTAATTTATTTGAAGTTGATTTATAACCAACTTTCTATTTAATAGTATAACATTAAATTTAAAATTAATCAAATATTTTGACAATGTAACTATTACAAATTTGTTATCACTACAATAATAATACCCTAGGAATTAAATTCAAATCAAAATAATTATAAATAAATTTTAATATGATGAAGATAGAGTATAGTGGGTAATAGTAAATCGTATCAAACTAGCTGGATAAAACTATTCTTGAGATAAGGAGAAGATAAAATGAAAGAAAAACCAAGAGTATTGGTAAGTAAATGTTTAGGTTTTTGTAAATGTAGATATAATGGGGATGTTATTCCAGATAAATTTGTAGATGCTTTAGAATCATATGTGGATTTTATTCAAGTTTGTCCAGAGGTGGAGATAGGGCTTGGAATACCTAGAGATCCTATTAGAATGATTTTAATAGAAGAAAATTACGAACTTTATCAACCGGAAAGTGAAAAGATACTTACCGGAGAAATGAATGATTATTCACATGAGACTCTATCTAAAATAGGAGAAATTCATGGAGCTATATTGAAGGGAAGATCTCCCACATGTGGTATTAAGGATGTAAAAATGTATCAGAGTCTAGTGAAAGGTGCCAGTTCTACTAAGGGAGTAGGTATATTTGCTAAGCATGTATATGACTATTTTCCGAATGCATCAATAGAAGAAGAAGGTCGTCTAACTAATCTGAGTATAAGAGAACATTTTTTAACAAAACTCTTCACCAATTTAAGATTTAGCAAGGTAGAAAATTTAGAAATGAAGGACTTAGTTCAGTTTCATGCAAGACACAAATATTTACTAATGGCATATAATCAACAAGAACTTAAGCTTCTAGGAAATATTGTGGCAAATCATGATGGACTTAAATTTGAAGAAGTTATTAAGCTATATAAGGAACATTTAGGAATAGCATTAAATACAGTTCCTAAAATAAATAATTCAATAAATACATTAATGCATTTATTAGGATATTTTTCAGAAGATTTAATTCCTGAAGAAAAACAGTTTGTCCTAGAAAGTTTAGATAAACTTAAGGAGGGGAAATTGCATTTAAGTACTCCAATAAATATTATGAGAACCTATGCAATTAAATATAAACAAGATTATCTTTTAGATCAATATATATGGGAACCATTTCCAGAAGACCTATTGGATATTAAAGACACGGGAAAATAATCTAGATTATTTTCCTTTTTTTGTAAATACAAGAGTACATCACACTATATGACTTGTTTTACTAATTAATATAACATATAATAATTATATTAATAATATATGTTTGCTAATAGTTTTTTAAAAGGAGTGATTTGAATATGACCAACAGAGAGAGTATATCTAGAAAGCTAATTCTCTTGATAACACCTATCCTTGTAGTATCTATATTGGCTGTTTCAGTTATGGGATATTTTTATTCTAAGAATATGATTGAAGATAATCTAAATACTTTAATGGAAGTAAGATCAGAAGAAATAGCGTTAGCAGTAAATCAATTATTGCTGAAAGAAGAATCCTTAGCAAGGGGAGTTTCAAAGGCAGTAGAGGGTGTAATTGGTGATGAATTTGTGGAAGAAGATTATGCAGAAGTTTTACGAAGATTCGTTCCCGTATATGAGGAAACCGCAGGAATGGGTATTTGGTTTAAAAAAGATGCATTTACAAATATAGAAAAAGCAGCTCCATTTTCATTTAAAGAAGGAGATGAAGTTGTAATCACAAAGGAATACACAGAAGGCGATTTTGATATATGGACAAGTGAATGGTATGAGTTAGGTACTAATAATGAAGAAGGAGCTTGGACAAGTGCCTATGTAGATACTGTTTCAGGTGTGGCAATGACAACTATAGCATATCCACTACATAAGAATAATGAATTAATGGGTTGTATTACCGTAGATGTTGATATTAGTGGAGTTGTCAATTTAGTTGATAACTTGGATATTAGCTATGATGGAGATGCCTTACTTATTTCAGAAGAGGGAATTTATTTAGCAGGAGTTCCTGAAGAAGATATTATGGTTAAGAGTATAAGAGATGATGAAAATATAGATTATGTAGAAAAGATGGAAGATTTACTTGTTTCAGATGAAGTTGAAATTGGAACTTATGTGGAAGGTAGAGAAGAAGTTTTATATGCATCAGCTATTATTCCCCAATCAGATTGGCGTATAATTATTAGGGCTGAGAGTAAAAATGTTTTTGCAAGTTTAAATAGTCTTGCAATGAGTTTCTTTTTTACAGGATTAATAGGTATTATACTAACCAGCATAGCCATATATTTAATTAATAGAAGATTAATAATAGCACCATTATTAGTAATAGATAATATAATTGGAAAGATTTCTAATTATGATTTAAATTTGGATAAAGAAGAATCTGAAATAGAGAGATATAGAGATTCAAAAGATGAAATAGGCCAAATATTGAGAAATACTGAGGTCATGTCGAACAATTTAAAATCAATTGTATCAAGTGTTATGAACAGTGCAGAGACCACATCCGCAACATCAGAAGAATTAACTGCAACGGCAGAAACAACTTCAGACTCAGCAATTGAAGTAGCAAATGCTGTAAATAATATAGCCGAAAGTGCAACGGAACAGGCAAGTGATACAGAAAATGCAGCTAGTTCTGTAGAAATATCAAATAGATTAATAAGTGAAATGATTGAGATATTAGAAGAATTATCTGAATCTACAAATTTAATTGATGAATGTAAAAATGAAGGTAATGATAGTATTGATTTTCTAGAAGAGATAGCAGAAGAGGGATCTAGAACCACAGAAGAGGTAAATGAGATTATATTAGAAACTAGCCATAGTGCAGATGAAATTTCAAGAGCTTCTGAAATGATTCAATCAATATCAGATCAAACTAATTTATTAGCACTTAATGCTGCAATAGAAGCTGCAAGAGCAGGGGAATCTGGAAGAGGATTTGCAGTTGTAGCTGAAGAGATTAGAAAACTTGCAGAAGAGTCTGCTGGATTTACAGAAGAAATTAGAAAGATAATTGATGAGTTAAGAGAAAAATCCGAGGATTCTGTCAATAGTATGAAAAAAGTTGAAAACGTAGTTAGTGTTCAAAGTCAGAGAATGGCAGAAACGAGAGAAAAATTTGAAGAAATATCTAGAGCTGTTGAAAGCAGTAAAAGAGTAGTATCTCGTATAAATGAATCCTCAAGAAGTTTAGAAAATGAAAATAAAAATGTAGTAGAAATCATAGAACATTTAGCAGCAATAGCGGAAGAAAATGCAGCAACCACAGAAGAAGCGTCAGCAAGTGTAGAGTCACAAACTAATTCAATAAGAGATATATCAGAAGCAAGTGGAAATCTTTCTGAAATTGCTACTAAATTACAAATGGAAGTATCAAAATTCAATTTATAAAAAAGAAAAATAAGAGGCTAAAGCCTCTTATTTTTATTTTCTATATTTATTAATCCTTTTTTTCGCCAGGCCCCTCTTTTAAAGAAAAATATTGTTATCAAGGATCCTAATGTCCAGGCTAATAATAGGGATATAAAAATGGATTCTGGTTTTCCTGTGAAATAGGCAATTCCATATGCTACTGGAATTCTAACGATAACAGTTGTAATTATGGCTATCCACATAGGAGTAATTGTATCTCCAGCACCTCTCATAGCCCCAGTAAGACTTTGTGTTATAGACATTGCAATATAACCTAAGGCTAATATTCTCATCATACGCATACTAAGCTGAATTAATTCTTCTGTTTCTGTAAATATGGCCATTAGATGATGACCAAAGAGAAGAATTAACCCTGTAATTGTCGTGGAAATTATCCCAGCAATTAAAGTACCCTGTTTAATTCCAACTTCAACTCTGTCTATTTTCTTAGCTCCAATATTTTGCCCTACAAAAGTTGTCATAGCACTTCCAAAGGAGAAATTAGGCATCATAGCAAATCCATCTACACGCATAATAATAACATTTGCGGCTATTACCATTTCTCCAAAACTATTTGTAAGAGATTGAACTGCTATCATAGCAAAAGAAAAGATGGCCTGAGTTAGTCCAGAAGGTAAACCAAGTTTAATTATTTTATAAGCATATTTTTTATTCAATTTTAGCATTTCAAAATTCAAGTCAAAAATATGACTATAGTTTTTCAATTTTAAAAGAGTTAAAATTGCAGAAAATCCTTGTGCAATTACTGTTGCAAAAGCAACTCCTGGAACTCCCATATTAAATTTTGCAACAAATAAGATATCTAAGACAACATTTAATGCAGTTGAAATTAATAAGAATATTAGAGCTGAGAGAGAATCTCCAAGTCCTCTTAATATTCCAGATAATATGTTGAAATAGGCAAGTCCTGAAACTCCAATAAAAAATATATTTAAATAACCAGTACTCCAATTGATTATGGAATCTGGAGTATTGAGTAGTTCCAAGAGTGGACCAGTTACTATAGGGCCGATTATCATAATTATTAAAGAAGATATTCCAGTTAAACTGATACAAATCCCAATAGTGTGAGAAAGTTGCTCCCTGTCTTGAGCTCCAAAATATTGAGAAACCATTATACTTGCACCTGTGGATATTCCTATAAATAATACCATTAATAAATTTAAAATAGGCGAAGCACTTCCCACAGCAGCAAGTGCATTGTCACCAATATATCTACCTACAATAATAGAGTCAGCTGTATTATAAAATTGTTGTGCAATATTTCCTATTAGCATGGGCATTGTAAATATTAAAATTCTTTTCCAAGGAGTGCCAGTGGTTAAATCCTTAGGAGCAAATAATTCTTTTATTTTCATAGATATCCTCCAAAATTAAATTTTAAATATGTATTTTTATAATTGTATCATAAATAAAGTCTAGAATTTTAAATAATTTTTAAAATTGATTCTAATCAAATACTTATTTTGAAATAGAGAATATAATGTATTTAAGATAGAAAATATAAAATTAAAAGGAGAAGATAAATATGAATAAATTTAGGGCAGCAGTAGAAAAAAATATTGAAAGATTAGAGGAGTATGTACCAGTTGTGGAACGTGTACATGGTGGAACTCACCCAGAGTTTTATGATGTACGTAGAGTATTTGATAGGATGAATGGAAAAATAAAAGAAGCAGAGAAAAATAAACCAGAATTAGATGGTGAATTCAAAGAATTAAGAGAGATAACTGATAATTATAAAATCCCACAAGACACATGTGAAACTTATGAAGCTGTATACGAAATGATAGAAGAAATTGATAAAGCATATAGATCTTAATTAATCTGTAAAGGAGGAAATAGATGCAAAGACGTATATTAAGGAGTAAAAATCAATTAACATTGATAATTGGTATTTTGATAGCATTTGGATTTATCGCTAAATGGACTACAGGCAATATGATGCTATTTGAATGGTCATTAATTATTGCATCAATTATTGGTTTAACACCTATAGCAATTCAAGCATATCAAGCTTTAAGTGTAAAGGTAGTTAGTATAGATGTACTTGTTACAATAGCAGTTTTAGGTGCATTTTTAATTAAAAACTTTGAAGAATCTGCAATAGTAACATTTTTATTTTTATTTGGTGCATATTTAGAACAGAGAACATTAAATAAGACTCGTTCTGCTATAAAGAAATTAACAGAGATGGCTCCAGAAAGCGCACTTAAACAAATGGAGAATGGTGAATTTGAAGAAGTGGATATATTTGAAGTAGATGAAGGTGATATTTTACTTGTTAGAACTGGAGCTAAAATTCCTGTAGATGGAAGAGTTGTAACTGGAGAAGGAAGTATTAATGAAGCAAGTATTACAGGAGAATCTATGCCTGTAGGAAAATCAGAGGGATCAAATGTTTTTGCAGGTACAATATTGGATAATGGAACAATTCAAATAATAGCTGATCGTGTAGGAGAAGACACAACTTTTGGTAGAATTATTGAAATGGTAGAAGATGCTCAAGATTCAAAATCAGAGGCGGAGCGTTTTATAGATAGATTTGCAAAATATTATACCCCAGCGGTTTTAGTTATAGCTTTTGTAGTATGGATATTTTCAAGAGATGTAGAATTGGCAATTACTATATTGGTTCTAGGTTGTCCAGGAGCATTAGTAATAGGAGTTCCAGTATCTAATGTGGCAGGTATAGGTAATGGAGCAAGTCATGGTGTCCTATTAAAAGGCAGTGAGGTTATACGTGACTTTAGTAGATTGGATACAATGATATTTGATAAAACAGGAACTTTAACTTTAGGTAATCCTTCTGTATCGGAGACAAAGACATATGGAGATGATATTGAACAGGCTTTAATATATCTTTCAAGTATAGAACGAGAATCAGATCATCCATTGGCAAAGGCAGTAATAGAAGAAATTGGTGATATAACAGCTAAGGAAGTTCAAGATACAGAAGTTGTAAAAGGTGAAGGAATTTTAGCAAGTGTTGAAGGTAAAAGGGTAGCGGTTGGAAATCTTGCCCTAATGGAAAGAGAAAATGTGGATATAAGTGAAACTGCAATGATAGATATTAAAAAATTAGAGCAGAAGGGTAATTCACTGGTAATAACATCTGTAGATGGAGAGTTAAAAGTTGTTATGGGAATCCGTGATCAAATTCGTCCAGGAGTTA
>JARIDA010000087.1 GCA_029257065.1 Tissierellaceae bacterium
TAATGACAGGTACAGTAAAATGGTTTAACGCAGAAAAAGGTTTTGGATTTATTACAACTGAAGAAGGGGACGATGTATTCGTACATTTCTCAGCAATTGAAAAAGAAGGTTTCAAAACTTTAGCGGATGAAGAAAAAGTTGAATTTGAAGTAGTAGAAACTGAAAAAGGTCTTCAAGCAGAAAACGTAGTTTCTGTAGAATAGATATTTACAACCCTGGAATATTCAAATATTCCAGGTTTTTTTTATGTCTAAATTCAATTGGAATTGATAAATTAGGGTATAATGTATACAGTAATAGATAATAGTTAAGAGTCTACAGTTGAAAGTCAAAATCAAAATATCTTTGGTTTTTCAACTATTAACTTTAGACTATCAACTATAAACTGCATTGAAAGGTGGTTTTTGATTGAATAGATATGTGAAGTTAGTTTTTCTAATTGTCATATTGATTTTTGGTTTTTTAGTTATATCTCCTGTGTTTAGGAAAATGGATAAAATTACTGAAATCGTTTTCTTTGGAGCTGGGGATGCGGATAGTATGCTTATTAAGAATAAAGAGGGGACAATTCTAATTGACTCTGGGCTAAAGGCTGATAGAGAAATTTTAGGTGATAAGCTAAAGCTATTAGGAGTGAATAGAATAGACTATATGATACTCACCCATCCAGATAAGGATCATATTGGAGGAGCTAGTTATATTTTGGATAATTTTGTGGTGGAAAATTTAATTCAGTCTAATTATAAAAAAGGAACTAAGGCAGAGTTGAGAATAGAAAATTCACTGAAAGACAAGTCCACAAATAATATGACTATGAAACAGGATTATAAATTTTCTCTAGGAGATTTGGAAATATTCATATATGCACCTAGGGAAGAGTCTTATAAAAAGTCTAATGATTATTCTCTAGTCACTTTGATTCGAGATGGAGAATTAGACTATTTATTTGCAGCAGATGCTGAAGAAATCTTACTAGAAGAATTATTGAAAAGAGAAATACCAGATATAGATCTGTATAAATTACCTCATCATGGGAAATGGAATAGTAATTCAGAAGAGATGATTAAAAAAATATCTCCGGAAATCGGCGTGATTACCAATAAAAAAGCTGATGAAAGAGTTATTTCTGCTCTGGAAGATTTGGGAACAGAGTATTATTATGTTTATGATGAAGATCTCTATTTTTATAGTGATGGAGTAGAAATATTGAGAAGATAGGTGATGGAATGAGTGAAAAGACATTAAATGTATATAGAAAAGAATTAAAATATCCAATTAGCTATTTTGACTATGTATCTCTGTCTCAAAGGCTTTATAATATTTTGCAGGAAGATGAAAATAATGGGCAGGGTGGATATATTGTGAGAAGTCTCTATTTTGACTCCTATTCTAATACAGATTTTTATGAGAAACTGTCAGGTCTCCAGAATAGGAAAAAGATTAGACTGAGAATTTATAAACATGATGATCCTAATGTGAAATTGGAGATTAAAAAGAAATTTGCGGATAATCAAAAAAAGAGTACAGTGGTTATTAGTAGACAGGACGCTCAGTCTCTCATAGATTTAGATTATGATGTGCTTCTTAAATATAAATCAGAGACGGCAGTTGAAATATATAATATTATGAGGATAAATAGATTAATACCAGTTGTACTGATTGAATACAATAGAAAGGCTTATATTCATCCCATGAATAAGATTCGCATAACTCTGGATACAGAGATAAAGTCTAATGAGACTAAATTTGATTTTTTCTCTAAGTCACCAGTTTTAATTCCCACAGATGATTATTTTCAAGGGATTTTAGAGGTTAAATATGATGGTTTTATTTTCAAATGGATAACTGATATTTTTAATGATTACGATCTCAATAGGGAATCCTATAGTAAATATATGGTTTCCAGAGGATTATTTGAAAGATACATGGCATAGGAGGAAGGTTTATGAAAGAATATTTATATAATATGTTGTATGAAAGCTCTGCAGGAGTATCACCTTTATTTGTGGTGCAAAATATGACTATTGCACTTATATTATCCATATTTGTTGGAGTGACTTACAAGATAACTTATTCAGGTGTGGCTTATAATAAGAAATTTAATACATCTCTTATTATGATGAGTTTAATAAGTACTATGGTTATGAGTATATTAGGTAGTAGTTTAGCTCTTTCCTTAGGTATGGTAGGTGCTTTATCCATTGTTAGATTTCGTACTGCTGTAAAGGATCCTAGAGATACTACTTATATATTTTGGGCTATAGGCATCGGTTTAGGAGCAGGTTCTAGCAATTATTATATAGTGGCTGTTGGAACTGTATTTGTGGCTGCTGTAAGTCTAATGATGACTTTGACTTTTAAGGAAAAAGAGACATATTTAATTATTGTTAGAGGAGAATTAGATAGTTTGCAAGAAGTTAGAGCAGGATTATTTAAGGCTTATAATGCTAGTAAACTAAGGTCAGAGACCATAACAGAAGATTATGTGGAAATTGTTTATCAGGTAAAATTTAAAGATGAAAAAGATGTTGAAGCCTATGAAGATTTGAAGGAGATAGAAGGGGTTCATTTTGTGAATATGGTATCCCAAAGTGGAGAGACTTTAGGATGAGAGAGAGTAAATTTTATTCACAGAAGAGGGGTATATGGAAGATTATCCTTCTTTTAATCAGCATATTGTTATTTACTCTTTTAGTATATTTTGCCTTTAAGTCCAATATTGGACTTGAAGAAGTCCCATTTCAGAAAGATCTTCCCGTTATTGTAATAGACTCCTTTGGGCAAAAATTAGATCCGAAATCAGTATTGGAAGAAAATATTATAAATGGTAAAAAAATGGAATTATATACTAATAGTAAAAAGTATGATGGGAATTTTAAAATATATAATAAAGATCCATATAAGACTGGAAGTTCTAGAGAGAAAGCTATTTTAGATACGGATATAGTTATAAATGCTAGAGGTCAATCCTCTCTCTCCTATCCTAAAAAACAATATACTATTAGATTTATTCAGGAGAATGGATTGGAAAACCCACAGGAAGTTTTAGGAATGGCTAAGCATGACAAATGGGTTTTAAATGGTATGTATAGTGATCGGAGTATGTTGAGAAATTATTTGGCTTATCAAATGGGAAGACAAGTTATGGAATACTCTCCAGATACAAGATTTGTTCAAGTTTATCTGAAAACATCTGAAGAATTAGATGTAAAGGATCAATATGCAGGAATATATCTATTAACTGAGAAAATAGAGAGAGGTCCAAATCGGGTAGATATAGCTAAAAATGAGGAGAAATTCAATGATACCAGTTTTATTATGTCTAGGGATAAAATAAAGTCTGGTGATATAGTGCTTCAAACTGATTGGAATCAATTGGAAGAGGAATATATAATAATTCCCAAGGATATTTTGAAAATGAGAACTGTTTTCTCTGTTAGTTATCCAAATAAAAATGCTATAACTGAGAGAGATAAGGAGAATATTGTTAAAAGTTTGGATGATTTCGAATACTCACTTAGATCTAGGGATTTTAGAGATGAGAAAAATGGATATGCAAAATATATTAATGTGGATTCCTTTGTCAAATTTGCCATGATCAATGAGATAACTAAAAATATTGATGGGGGAGAAGTTAGCTCCTATTTTTATAAGGATTTAGGGCAAAAGATAAAAGCTGGACCTGTATGGGACTTTGATATGAGCATGGGTAATACTCTTATTAAAGAGGTAGATGAACCTACAGGCTTTTTAATGCTGGACACTATCTGGTATGAGAGACTTTTTCAAGATGATTTCTTTGTAAGTCGTTATAAGTTTCTCTATAGAAAATATAGAAATACAATTTGGTCTGATAGAAATATAAATTTAATGATAGACAATGCTCTTATAGAATTGTCATCTGCTGTAGAAGAGAATAATGCATTATGGTATCCTGAAAATACAATGGAAGACTATATTTTGGAAGTGGAGCAGGTTAGAGAATTTTTACTTACCAGATTAGACTGGATGGATAAAAATATAAATTTAATTAAAAGAATAACAAAAAATGTGGCTGAATAGAGGGGTATTATGTCTATAAGAAAATATATCTTAGTAATGACAATTTTAATGTTGATCCTTATTACTATAGGAGTAATAGGATATCAATCTTATTATTCAAAGGATAGTAAAATGGGAATGGAAAAATTTGGGGATAATTTTAGATTTGTTAAGACGGATATGGATAATATACAAATTTATGTGAATGATAATTGGGAGAATATGACTGTTAAAGGAGTTGAAATATCAGCCTTTACTCCAGGACATTCAAGATACAAGACAAAAATAGATAAAAAGTTGGTAATGGACTGGTTGGAGGATATTTCTGAATTAAATGGAAACACAATAAAAATAACAGGAATTCAGTCTCCTGCTTTTTATAATGCAATATATGACTATAATAGGGAAGCAGAAAATCCAATCTATACTATTCATGAAATAAAATTAGATGATAATAAAATTCTAAAACACTTTGATGTTTATGATAGTGGAGTATTAAGAAAATTTAAAAGAGATATTAAACGGACAATAGATATTATTCATGGAAAAGCTTTTCTTTTAAGAGGTAAGAGAAATTATTCTGGATTATATTTAAAAGATATATCAGAATATAATTTAGGATATATTTTAGGTGCTAATACTAATTTAGAACTTATTACTCTAACAGATTTAAGACATAAGGAGAAAAATCAATATAGAGGGGAAAATATATATTTAGAAGAAGGATCTCCCTTTGAAGCCTTTGTTGCAAAGATGTTGGATTTTGCCATGGAATATGAAATAGATAAATATGACCAAGTAAGTTTATTTTCCTATTTAACTGATATTGAAACAGATCCTATGGAGTACAAGTATCAACCTAAAATTGTAAAGGATGCTAAAATCAATATGGACAAAATGGACTCAGGAGAGCTGAATAATCTTTTTGTGGCCTATAGATTCCATCCTAGTTCAGTAGAGTTTTTGGATTATGAAGATGAGCTGGAAGATGAGTATGAAACGGGTTTTCAGAGACAATTAGGTCGATTAAAAAGTTTTTATAAAAAACCAGTAATAATATCAGACACAGGAATATCCTCTTCTAGAGCAATTTCTAAAAGGGATTTAATAGATGGATATAATAGGGGAGGATTCAGTGAAAAGCAACAGGGAGAGAAGATAGTTCAGCTATTAAAATCAATTGATAATATTGGATTAGCCGGTGGAATAATCAACTCCTGGCAAGATGACTGGACCAGCATTACTAGTAGCATTAATGTTAGAGATTATTCAGATAAAAATACATCTAATTTTTGGTATAATGCTCAATCAAGTAATGAGGCTTTTGGATTGATTGGCTTTCAATTATATGGAGATAATAATGTATATTTAGATGGAGATTTAGAAGATTGGAAGGGTATCAAGCCTTTGATAGATGGAGAGATGAAATTGAAAGTTAGAGCTGAACCCTCATATCTATATCTATTAGTGGAAAAACCAGATCTACATTTTGACAGGGAAGACATTTTTATAGGGATTCAGATAACTGAAAAAAGTGGATCAGATTATTGGGAGTCAGAAGGTGTTAGATTTAATATTCCTGTTAATTTTATAGTTAGATTAAATGGTTATAATGAATCTAGGATATTGGTTCATGAGAGATATAATATATTTGATTATTTGTATAAATACTATTCTCCCATTATAGACAAACAGGATACTGCTCCAGATAAATATGGGAATGTTTTTAATCCCTTATATATTTTAAATAGGAGAAAGTTTTACTTTCCAGAAAAAGATGAAATAATTCAACCTGTTTATTATGAAACAGGTAAACTGACTCATGGAAATGATAATCCTAAAAGTAGTAACTTTAATTCTCTGGCAGATTTCCATGTAAGTGGAGATATTGTAGAGTTAAAGATACCTTGGGATATTATAAATGTAAAAAATCCTATAGATATGTTTGCATATGAGGACTTTTATTCCCAAGGATTGGAAAAGGATTTGAAAATTAATTCAATAAGTTTTTCCATATATGATAAAGAAAAAGAGAAAACCTTAGATGAGAATGGAATCTATAAGATGGGAAGAAGAAAAAAGAATAGGAAATATGATTATAGATTAAAAGAGTCCTATTTTATACTTAAGGACTATTGGAGTGATTAGAGATGACAGTTAATTTTGTATATATTAGTTTTTTAGCAATAGTTTTTATTCTGTTTATGGTAAGTCTTTATTTTATAGGATCCTTGATCTATAAGAGGACTTCTAGAGAACAGATTGAAAGAAAAAAGAAATTAATATTCAATACATTTGAAAATCTTTTACAAGAGAGTGGTAAAGACTCAAAAGAGTCTATGGAGATATTAAAAAAGAATTTCTCCAGTGGAATTAATATAAAATCTTTTTATTTAGCATATAAAAAATATGTAAATATATATGGATATAGTAATGATTTAAGACAAATATTAAATCAAGTTGTAGATTATGAAAAAATAATAAATAGTAGGGTTGTAAGAAGTAGCTATAGAAAGAGTTATGCCCTTTATTTAATATCTGAGTTTAAATTAAATGATGATAAAATGGGAAAAATAGCCTTAGACTCTTTGGATGATGAATCACTATATGTGAGAAATAACTCTATGAGATTAATCAGTAGGATGGGTAATCAGGAATTTATGCTGGAAACTATTTCTAGGGTGAGTAATAGTGATAAATATTTTAATAGTAGAATAGCCATAGACTTTTTGGATAATTATACTGGAGATGGGGATAGATTGAATTCTGAGATATTTAAAAGAATTCATAATTATAGTGAAAGATTTAAATCTCTATTTATAGAGCATTTAATAAATGTAAATAATGACAATCAGGATATAAGAGATCAGGTTTTAGATATTTTAGCTAATTCAAAAAACAATGAAATCCTAATAAAGGCCACACGATATTTCTACAGTATAATAGATGAAAGGGCAGTAGAATATATATTGAAAAATATGTCTAATGAGAGATGGAGTTTAAGAGCCTCTAGCTCAACTGCTATTCAAAAGTATCCTGGAAAAGAGACTACAGCAGCATTAAAGCAGAATTTAAAAGATCCAAATTACTATGTAAGAAAAAATGCAGCTGCCTCTTTTACGAAGATTCATAGTAAAGAGGAATTGTTCCATGAAGCTTATTATAATGAGGATATTTTTGCTAAAGATGCATTATCCTATGCTATAGATTATATGGGTGTAGAAGGTTTTAAGAATTATAAGAGGGAGAGAGCTGAAATAGTATGGGAGTAGTGGATTGGATATATTATATTAATATGTTTTTCTTTATATATATGTTTATATATGCAGTAACTTATTTTTTAATGACTCTTTTTGCATCTTTTAAATTAGACGATTTCTATATAAGAAAAGAACATATGAGTGAGTCGGTAATAAGTAATGAGAATAATCATATTCCAATTAGTATATTGGTTCCTGCATATAATGAGGAAGTGACTATTATTGATTCTATAGAGAGCTTGATTAATCTAGATTATCCTCAGTATGAAATAGTCATAGTAAATGATGGCTCCAAGGATAGCACATCTGAAAGATTAATTGAATATTACGATCTTAAAAAGGTACAAAGACCTTATAGAAGACTAGTTAAGTCTAAAGATGCTCTTGAGATATATGAAAATCAGGGGAATATTAAGATAATTCTAGCAGAGAAGGAAAATGGTGGAAAGTCTGATGCACTTAATTTGGGTATAAATCTTAGTAGTTATCCACTTTTTCTGTGTGTAGATGCAGATTCTGTACTTCAAAGGGATGCTCTTAAAAAAATAGTTGAGCCTTTCCTAGAAAAGGATAAAACTGTGGCTGCAGGTGGAAATATTAGAGTTTCCAATGGAATGATTATTGAGGATGGAGTTATAAAATCTTTCGAAAAGCCTAAAAATCCAACAGTTCTATTCCAACTGATTGAATATATAAGAGTATTTCTTAATTCAAGAGTTTCTTTAAATGGAATTAATGGAAATCTAATTATATCTGGAGCCTTTGGACTTTACAGAAAACAGGCAGTTGTAAATGTTGGAGGATATACTCATGGCTTAATGGGTGAAGATATGGAGATTACGGTTAAGATTCACTCTTTTTATAAGAAGAATAATATACCCTATAGAGCCTCCTATGTTCCAGATGCAATTTGTTGGACTCAAGTACCAGAGAGTTTGAAAATATTGAGAAGACAGAGAAGGAGATGGCAGGTTGGCTTAGGTCAAAGTTTAAAGATGCATAAATATATGTTTTTAAATCCTAAATATGGGGTTATAGGAATGATATCATTTCCATATTTTGTGTTATTTGAATATATGTCACCATTTATAGAAATATTAGGAGTTGCTACTGTAATAGCATCATTTATTTTTAATGTTATTAATGTAAATTTTTTAATATTATATCTCTTAGTTTATATCGGCTACAATATTGTAATATCAATAATCTCAATAATTGCAGATTCCTATATTCTAGGAATAGAAAATAATAGGGGAATTTTGGGAAGATTATTATTCCTAAGTGTCTTAGAATCTTTTGGATATAGGCAAATAATGTCACTATTTAAAATAGGTGGTATGTTTAACAGAAAGAAAAATAGAAAATGGGGAGAAATGGAAAGAGTTAAATATGATTAAAGCAGTTAAGAGTTTATAGTTGAAAAGATTGTTCAGATCTATTTAAGAATGGAGTGATTATTATACATTATAATGGTTTGATTATAGGATTAGCTACATTTATTGTTATAGGAGTGTTTCATCCTATTGTTATTAAAGCAGAGTATTATATAGGGAAAAAGATTTGGCCCTTATTTTTAGTCCTAGGTATAGCCTTAATCGGAATATCTCTATTTGTGGAAAATATAACCATATCTTCAATAATTGGTGTAACAGGCTTTTCCTCACTGTGGAGTATACATGAGATTATAGAACAGGAAGAACGTGTTAGAAAAGGCTGGTTCCCGTCTAACCCGGATAGGAACAATTAAGAATTGAAAACATTAAAGACAAAGCAATGGGAGATGATTTTAAAATCATCTCCCATTTTTATTTATTTTTATAATTTATTAACTGCTCCCCAATTTGGTTTTTCTAGTTTTTCTTCATTTCTACCGATTGATTTTGCTGGGAAGCCTTCTATAATACTATTAGCTTCAAATTCATCCCTTTGTTTTACCAAGGATCCAGCTTTTACTAATGAGTTTTCTCCTAAAACACTATAGTCACAAACTATGGAGCCTGATTCTATTACACTATTTTCCCCTATAATTGTTCCATGAATAGTTGAGTTAGGTCCTATTGTAACTCCATCATGAATAACTAATTGATTATCTGGTAATAGGTGTAAAACTGAATTTTCAAGTATTGAAACATTATCTCCTATTTTAACAGGTCCATGTGAATTACCTATTATTCTAACTCCAGCTCCAATATAGGAATTTTCTCCGATTTCAACATCTCCAGTTATTTCTGCTTTATTATCAATATAAGTAGTTTCCCCTATTTTAGGAAGTTTACCTTCAAATTCATATAAATTGTCCATGCAACTTTCGCCCCTTTTAAATTCAAATATATTCTCTACAAATTCATCTAGTGAAATATCATTTCCCCTCATTCTTTTAATCATATCTCGATCATCTTGAGTTAGTTCTCTTATAACTCTAGCAGGTCTTCCCATAACCACTGATTCAGATGGAATTTCCATTCCCGGTGGAACTATAGTTCCTTCACCAAAAATACACATATCTCCTATTTTGGAACCAGGCAAGAAAATAGTGTTATTTCCAATTTCGCACAAATCACCAATTTCTGCTCCAATTGTAACGGTTTTATGTCCAAAAATAGTCTTACTACCTATTTTTACAGGATTTGATTCTGTTCCAATTACAACTGAATTTTCTAATACCCAGGATGAATTACCCAGTGTAACAGAATCATGTTCAGATCTAATAACTGTACCTTGTGCAATGTAAATATTATTTCCAAATCTTACTTTTCCAATTATCTTTGAAGATTTATCAATTCGCATATTATTATTAACCCCCTATTTAAGTCTCTTCCTAACTATGATACCCAAAGTTAGTATAGTTAAAAGTCAAAAGAAGACGGTTAAGAGATAATAATTAATAGCCCATAGTTAACAGTTAAGTCGAAAGTAAAAATACAAGAGATAAGCTCGGTGCGAAAACTTGATTTGTTTATGAAAACGATAAAGAAAGCTTTCGAACTTAGTTATTGGTTATTTTAGAGGGGAGGAAGAGTTGAAAAAACTTTAGAAATGGAATTATTGCAAACGAAAACGGAAAATGTTTATTAAAAAATAAAAAGAATATGAATGGTGTCCATCTTTTCTGTAGACAATAGGTCGAATTGTGCTATAATTTAGATAATTGAAAGGGGAGGTGTTTGTGTGGAAGGCTTTATAGACAAAGTTATAGATATGTGCTCGGTAGAGAATTTGATAGATGGATATATTTATGATGAGGAATACAAATCCTATACTTGCATTTTTTGTGGTGAAATTTATAATGAGGGTTTTATCTACAATCATAATGAAAATTTCTTTTCAGCTAGAAAAATGATGGAAATACATATTAAAGAAGAACATGATGGAGCTTTTGATTTTTTGTTGGGTTTAGATAGAAAGCATAATAATTTAACTGAAAGACAAAGAGAAATACATGGAATTATCTATGATGAAACGGATAATAGAATAATTGCTAAAAAAATGGAAACTACGCCTGCAACGGTTAGAAGTTATAAATTTAAAATGCGTGAACGCTTGAGGCAAGCTAAGGTTTATATTGCACTTTATTCTCTTATTGAGAAAGAAAATGAGAAGAATGAGCAATTGGATAGTGAGAATATAAGGGATATTGCAATTTATGAAAGACTTAAAGAAGAAAATGAAGATAAGGAAGATTTAGAAATTGAAGATATAGTTAAAAAGGAGTTTTCAGAAGTTGATTTTAAAAATATGAATCTACTCATTAACAAAAATGGACCGAGTATTAAAAAATAATATATAGATGGGATTGAAAACTTATGAATAAAGATATATATACAGAAGACAGAAAAAGATATATATGGAATATCTCCATGTTCATAATTAGTTTTACCATGAGTAATTTAATTAGTGGAATTGTCTATGACACTTATGTAAATTATTTACATGAAATAGCAAGACCTGTAGCCACATCATTTTGGTCCTACTATGGATATGCAACTTTTATAAGTGCGATTATGGTTTTATTAGTTCGCAAGATAGGATATAAACTTACTCTTTTGATTTGCCCTGTAAGTTCCTTTATTGCTTTAATATCAATACTTTATTTTGATATACCTGGATTATATCAATTGATGAGTATATTGGTTCTAGTTGGAATTCAATTACATTATGCAATTCTAGCTCCATATATAGCCACTTATACGAATGTGAAAAATAGAACCCTATGGTATTCAAGAACATATTGGATTGGATATATAGGCTGGGCACTTACAACCTATCTAGGTGGATATTTAACAGTATCCAGATTTGCTTCTAGAACAGGAGAGAGTTTTTCACAGGCACAGGATCTAACAAGATTTATAGGAGAAATGGCTCCAAATATAAAAGCCTTATATATAAATGCGAATCAGGATGTTCTCTTAATGACTGCTATAGTGGCTGGAATCTCTATAATTCCAGTAATATTAATAAGGGAAGAGAAGATAGATTATTATTCAGAAAATAGTGAAGAGGAAAAGATATCTGTTAAAAAAAGATTTGATGCTTTTGTAAAAGCATTAACAGATAAATATGTTTTAGCTTATTTAGCCTATTGGTCACTTATTAATTTTGGTATGGGACTATTTACTCCTTACTATACTGTGTTTTTAAATCGTAATTTACATATAGATAGATCAACTGCATCACTGTTAGTATCTATTTCCTATGTGGCCATGGTTTTATTTATTATATTTACACCAAAAGTAGTGAAGAAATTAGGACAGATAGTAACATTGGCTGGTGTATTAGTTCTTTCAATACCCTTTATGCTTATTATTGCTAATGGTGACAAATTTGGAGTATGGATGATTCCATTAGTGGGAATTGCCCTATTTATTCGGAGTGGTCTAGCTAATTTGGGAGGACCTATAGATAGTTCTCTTCCTATGGAAATTGTAACTAAGGAACAGAGACCAGTAATGAGTTCTGTGGTAAATATAGTTGCAGGATTAATGAGTATTGCTTCAGGAAGGTTTACTGGAAAGTATTTATTTGTTCAGCAATCAGGATATAAGATGGGCTATTATCTGGCAGCTATATTATATGTTATTGGTAGTATAATATTATTGAAAGTTTTTATGAAGGATTACAATAGGCCAGAAGAGAGAAAAACCAGCTGAGGTGATAAATTGGACATTTATTATGAGAAGAAATTAAATGAACTGAAAGAATATTTAAAGAAAATAGAGTATATAAAATACATGAACAATATTCTCTATTGGGACAAAGCAACTAATATGCCTAGTAAGGGGATAGAATATAGAAGTGAAGTAATGGGTTATTTGGCTGGAGAAACCCATAGATTAAGTGAAGATAAGGATTTTTTCGAGTTATTGTCTTATTTTGAAAATAAGGATATTGAAGAATTAGATAATATTACTATATCTATGATTAGAAAAATAAAAAGAGATTATGAACACATAAATAAAATCCCAAAGAATGAATATGAGGATTATATATCTCTTATTATAAAAGCAGAGAAAAGTTGGGAAATCTATAAAAAAGAAGATGATTTTGAAAGCATGATTCCATATATTGAAAAAATCATAAACTATTTCAAGAATTTTGCTGAATATTGGGGATATGAAGAAAATCCCTATGATGCAATTTTATCTTTTTATGAGGTTGGAACAACGGTAAAAAAGATTGATCCCATGTTTAATCAGCTTAAAAGATCAGTAATAAAACTATTGAAAGATATTGAAAAGAGTAGGGTTAATATTCAAAGTAATATTTTTAAAGGGAATTTTGATAAAAAAGCTCAATCTGATATGACGGAGGATATTCTTAATAGAATAGGATTTAATTTTAATGCAGGTAGAGTTGATGAGGGGAATTATTCCACAATAATATCAAATCACAGCAGGGATGTTAGAATAATAACTCATTATGATGAAAAGAATTTAGCCCCAGGACTAACAACAGCTCTTCACGCTGGAGGTCAAGCCCTATATGAACAGGGTATAAGTTCTGAATTACAAGGCACCCTATTGGCAGAGCCTTCTTCATTGGTAATATTAGAGGCTATCGCTATTATATATAGAGATATTATAGGTAAGGATGAAGGATTTTGGAATTATTATTATCCTACATTTCAAAGTTTTTTTCCTCAATTTGAAAATATAAAAAAAGATGATTTTATAAGATCCTTAAATCAGGTAGAGCCTTCATTTATAAGAGTGGATTCAGACGAAGTAACCTATAATCTTCACATAATTATAAGATATGAAATAGAAAAAGATTTGATTAATAATAAATTAGAAGTTAAGGATATACCAGAAGCTTGGAATAAAAAATATAAAGACTATTTGGGAATAGAACCTCCAAATAATTCACTTGGAGTATTACAAGATGTTCATTGGTTTTCAGGGTATTTTGGATATTTCCCCAGCTATATATTAGGGAATTTCTATGCGGCACAAATTTATAATTATTTTAAAATAGAGAATCCTGATTATGAAAGTATAATTTCCAGTGGAAATTGGAAGGTGTTTAACGAATGGTTTAATAGAAAGATTTTTAGGAATGGTGGGATTTACGATCCAGAGGAACTTATATATATTGTGACAGATGAGAATTTAAAAGCTGATTATTTTATTGAGTATTTAGAAAAAAAGTACAGAAATCTGTATGAGATTTAAATTTTAGTATATAAAGTTATTCAAAGTAAAAGACCTATTGGTTATATTTTGAAAACTAGATATAAATATAAATAAAAAGGAGAGAAGAAAATGGAAAAATGGTTTGAGAAATTTGGAATAGGTGAAAACCTTAGAAAAAATATTGTAGCAATATTACTAATTGCAGCAGGGGGAACAATTATTTATGGATTACCATACTTTAGATATGATTATTATGATGCATATCTAGAAACATATAATTTAACAAACACTCAAATGGGAACTTTTGGTAGTATATTTGGTGTTTTTGGAATGATATCTTATTTATTTGGTGGTTATGTAGTAGATAAGTTTTCCACAAAGATAGTTTTAACAGTGTCACTTATACTTACTGGTTTAGGAGGAATTATTCACTTGTTCCCAGTTTCATATGGTGTATTATTAGCTCTATATGCAATGTGGGGATTCACATCGCTATTTGCTTTCTGGCCAGCTTGTGTAAAGGGTGTAAGAATGTTAAGTGATGAAGATGCGCAAGGTAAGGGATTTGGTATATTCGAAGGAGCAAGAGGTGTAGTTTCAGCCATAATGACACCTTTAGCAGTATTTGCATTCTCAAGAGGAGTAAAGAGTTTAGATGAAGCAAGGGGAATGACTTATATAATTATATTTTATTCCGTGTTAACAATACTATCTGGAATATTAATATATTTCAAAATGGACGATGAGGGTACGGCTTCAACTGATAAGGTTGAATTTAAAGATTTAGGAACAGTTTTAAAAATGCCAGCAGTTTGGATTATAGGAATTGTTACTTTTTGTACATATACATTCACGATGTCTGTATATTACTTTGTTCCATACGCAACTTCTATATTAGGAGCTACAGTAATATTTGGTGCAACATTATCAGCTATATCAAAATATTTAGCTCCGGTATCTAATGTAGGTGGAGGATTCTTATCTGATAGATTAGGTACATCTAACTTGCTTTTAATTTCATTTGGAATAATGGCAATTGGAATTGCAGCAATATTACTTTTACCATTAAATTCTAGTATGATAATTATATTTTCAATATTATTCTTAGTGATTTATTTCTTCTATCAAGTTAACTATGCATTGGTTTGGGCTATGATGGAGGAAGGAAAGGTTCCAATGAGAGTATCAGGAACTGCTGCAGGTGTAATATCAACTATAGGATATTTACCAGAAATATTTATTTCGCTTTTAGCAGGATCATTATTAGATAATTATCCTGGTGTAATGGGCTATAGATATTTATTTGGATTTTTAATATTTATGATGTTAGTTGGAATAGTAAGTGTATTAGTATGGAAAAAACATCTTAAAGACAACAAAGATATTATAGTTTAATAAAAATATTGTTATAAGTAGAGGGAGGGTTCAATTGATAAATTCTAATGATTATAAAAATATAGAAACACTAATAGATCTAAAAATAATAAATGATTCAGATATGTTTTTTAATGAGGGATTTTTACTAAACAGAGTAAATTCCGAGTTTTATGAAAATAAAATAGCTATAATTGCTAAAAATATGAATTGGGAAAAAGCTGGATTAGGCTTTTCCCATGTGGTTAAAGAGGAAGATTTTTATGAAATAGCTCTTGGTTTTTTAGAGTATGAAAAAGGTATAGATTATCTTCAAGAGGATACAGTTGAATTTATTAGGCAGTTAAATTTATTTACAACAGGATATGAAAAATATACAAATTTAAATTTTTTAAATCATATAATTGAATTGTTAAAAGCTAAGACAAAAGCGGGTTTAGATTTTTTCGAAAAACTTTGCATAAATGGAGTTTTTGAAGACTATAACTTGGGAAAAGAAATACCAGAAATATTAGTATTTAATGGTAAAACGCAGCCTATATTTGACTATGATAAATCAATATATGAAAAAGTCTATATTGAAACTCCTCTAGATACTGATAAGGATGGTAAGAGAGATTTAATATCTGCCTATATTAGAAGACCAGCTGAAAGTGATAAGGGGATGAAAGTTCCTACAATATATATAGCCAGCCCTTATATGATGGGATGTAATGAAGATTTATATGATCTCCATAATATGGATTATGATTTAGAAGTATTTGAAGAGACAGATATAGATTTTAAAGAGATTAAATATAAAGAAGAAGAGATAGAAATACCTGAAAAAAGAGAAGTAAAAGGAAAAACTAAGGGATCAGAAGCTGAAGAAATAGGTTTTGACACTATGAGTCCCTGGTATAAATACTTTGTAACTAGAGGATATGCAGTTGTATTGGCTGGAGGAATTGGAACTTTTGGCTCTGAAGGAATAAGAAATTGTGGTTCAGTGGAAGAAACAATATCTACAACAGCAGTAATTGACTGGTTGAATGGTAGAATTACAGGATTTAGTAATAAAGAAGATAATTTAGAAGTTGTGGCAGACTGGTCAACAGGAAATGTTGGAATGACAGGAAAATCATATTTGGGAACCCTTGCTATTGCAGCAGCTGCTACAGGAGTTGAAGGGTTGAAAACCATAGTTCCAGAGGCAGCTATAAGTAATTGGTATGAGTACTATAGATGTAATGGATTAAATGTTTCACCACTACATTATCAAGGGGATGATGCAGATTTATTATCTGAGTATTGCTTTAGTAGAAGATTTAATCCCTATGATTATAATGAGATAAAAGAATTATTTGATCAACATCTTGAGAAGATGATAGAAGAACAGGATAGAGTAACAGGTAATTATAATAAGTTTTGGGATGAAAGAAATTACTTGAATAATGTGGATAAAATGAAGGCAAGTGTTTTTATTGTACATGGTTTAAGAGATTGGAATGTAATGCCTAAACAATTTGATATGTTATGGAGAAAATTAGAGGAAAATAATATACCAAAAAAAATGATACTTCATCAAGGAGCTCATATTCATATAGATAATTTAGCCACTATTGATTATAGTGATATTATGAATAAGTGGTATGCTCATTGGTTGTATAATGTGGAAAATAAAATTATGGAAGATTTACCAAATGTTATGATTCAAAATAATACTAATACAGATAAATGGGATATATCTGAGAATTGGCCTTTTGATAATATGAAGGATCAAAAATTCTTCATAGATAGATTCAATAAACTATCTAAAACTAAAGAAGAAGGATTAAAAAGAGCTAGCTTTGTTGATGACCTATCCTTAACAGGATTTAATAGGGAAGAATTAAATGTGAATATTTGGTTGGATTCCTTAGTGGACAATCCACAGATTAAAAAACCATATAGATTAGCTTATTTAGGTGATCAATTAGAAAAAGACACTAGAATTAGTGGAGAAGTTGAAATAGAATTTAAGGGAAATTTAGACAGGGGAACAGGTGTTATTAGTGCTATGTTAGTTGACTATGGAACTGAGAATAGACCATTATTAGATCCAGAAATTGTAGAAGAAGAAGGAATTATCTACGGAATAAATGCGGGAAGAGAAAAAATGGTAGACTTTAAAAAAGAAGAAAGAGCCACTAATTATGATGTTATAACAAGGGGCTGGATGAGTGCACAAAATCGTAGAAATAATTATAATAAGGATGAAGTTATAGTTGGACAGGATTATACTTTTAAATTCAAAATGATTCCAATAGATTACACAGTTTTAAAAGGACATAGATTAGGTTTAATTATTTATTCAACAGATGCAGAGTCCACTCCACGTCAATTGATTAAGACTAAATTTAATATTGATCAAGAAAGTTTAACTGTTAATATACCAATGAATTGAGATGGTTTATAGATAATAGTTAAAAGTTGAATTGGAGTAGCTGGTTTCTATCAGCTACTCTTTTATTTTCTAACTTTATGGATAATCTTTTTCGTTGCTTACAGTTGAAAATAAAAGATTGGTAGGGGATAATGGTTGTAGCTAGATATAAATGGATTTTACATATAGGAGGATTAGAATGAAATACAATAATATTGAAGTTTTAGTTGAAGATAAGATTGGTTGGGTGACTTTGAATCGTCCAGAGGAGAATAATACTTTTAGTATTCAGCTGGCAACAGAGCTTAACTCTGCATTAAGAGAGATGGATGAGAATGAACATGTTAATGTGGTTGTGGTAAATGCTAATGGTAAAAACTTTTGTACTGGTATAGATGTAAATTATGTGGATGGAAAATCTATGGAAGAGTATCTGGATTGGGGTGCTCTTATGGGAGAGATGAATATTACTATAGCTGAAATGGCTAAGCCAGTAATTGCCTCTGTACAAGGAATAGCTGTTGCCAATGGAATTGGTCTGGTTGCAGGATGTGATCTAGCAATAGCAGCTGATACAGCAAAATTTGGAGCTACTGCAGTTAATATAGGACTTTTCTGTATGGGTCCAGCAGTACCACTATTAAAAAGCATAGGCAGAAAGAGAACTCTAGATTTAATTATGACTGGAGATATTATTGATGCAGAAAAAGCATTAGATCTTGGAATAGTGAATAGACTTGTTCCAGAAGAGGACTTAGTTCAAGAGACTAAAGAATATGCTAGAAAATTAGCAGATAAAAATCCAGCAGCACTTCAAATAGGTAAAAAGTCTTTTTATCAAATTGAAGATATGAATTATAAAGATGCAATTGAATATGCAAATTATCATTTTGCCACTCTTTGTACTCTAGACGAAGCTCAAGCAGATGTAGATAAATTTTTGAAACGAGATTAAAACAGTTAATAGTTGAAAGATAAGAATTAAAAGTCAAAAGAAAAATCAAAAACATTTAATAGTTAAAATAAAAAATAATTAATTTTGTATGGAGCAACTGATTTTATCAGTTGCTCTTTTTGTTTTGAATTGTAATTCTTTTTTAACTAAATAAATCCTTATTGATAGTAAACTATTAATAGAGGTGAATTAATATGAAAAGACGAGATAATAATAGAGGATTATTTATAAGAAATGCTAAAAGATTTACTGTGTTTTTGGTTTTTATTATTATTGTTTTATTTACTGCATTTAAGGGATTTAAAATAGTATTAACCAATAGTTCATTTGCAGATAAAGAGAAATTGGAAGAAGAAGCAGATTTAGAAAAAGAATTAGAGGATGATTCAGAGCATAATCATAAATTAGAAGAGAAATTAGATATGAGGATGGAAGAGAGTATTGAAGAGGAAGCTCAGAGAGAAGAGTCTAAGGGAAACTTAAAAGAGAAAGAAGTTAATATTCAAGAGGATGAGATAAAAACCGAAGAAGATGATCTTAAAATTGAAGAAGAGAATAAGGAGGAAATGGATTTCAACCAGATATTCAGCAAGGATATATTTCTTGGAGACTCTAGAGTGGATAGTTTGGCCTTTTATGGAATAGTAGATGAGGAAAAGGTGGTTTCTGAATTAGGATTCACTGCTAAAAAAGCAATTAAAAAGTTGGACTATATAGAGAGTCATAGTCCAGAGAATATATATATTCTATTAGGTTTAAACGATATGCTAAATTACAGAGAAAGTGGAAAATTTATGCAGGATTATGAAAAACTTATAGATTCTATAAATGAAAGATTACCAGAGACAAAAATTTATATTCATTCTATTTTACCTGTGGCAGATAAGGTGAAGGATAAAAAACCATTTTTAACTAATGGAAATATTGAGAATTTCAACTATTCATTGTCAGAATTTGTGGAAAAGAAATCTTTGAATTATATGGATATAAATTATATTATTCAAGAAAATGAAGATTTATTGGAACCAGATGGAATTCATTTGAAATATGATTTTTATAATATATGGTTGAAAAAATTAGTTGAAGAGAGAAAATGATTTAAGGGAGATGAGAATATGTTAAATAGAAAAATTGGAGAAAATATCTCCATATTCCTAATACTTTTTTCAATGGTGGTCCTATTGGCATCCTGTTCACCAGCTGAAGAAGTTACAGAGGATATAGATATATCTAAGCTACAAGGGGAGATTTATTCTCAATTAGACCTAATGAGTGTTGAAGAGGGGAATGGAGAAGATTTAGAAAGATTTTATAAAATTGATCCTAATAGTTTGTTAGAATATTTCACTTATATTCCTAAGACAAATTTAGAAGCTAGTGAAACTTTAGTTTTGAAATTAGAGAATTCAAAGGATTTAAAAGGGATAAGAGAGAAGTTGGAAAAGAGAATTGAGACTCAAGATGAAAGCTTTAAGGATTATTTGCCAGATGAACATTATTTAATAGAGAAGCATATTTTAAAAACAAAAGGTGACTATATCCTTTATAGTGTGTCTGAAAACAATGATGAAATAGAGGATGTGTTTAATAGATTTTTTAAAAAATAAATAAGAGGAGATAGTTATGATATTTAGCAGTTTAATATTTATATTTATATTTTTACCAATTACAATTTTAATATATTATATATCTCCTAAAAGATGGAAAAATCTTGTATTACTAATTGGGAGTTTGATTTTTTATTCTTGGGGAGAACCAGTCTATATTTTTCTAATGATATTTTCCACAATATTTAACTATTTTAGTGGAATATTAATAGATTATTATAGAGAAAAATTGATAAATAAAAGGATCATATTAACTATATCTTTATTTGTAAATTTAGGAATACTTGGATTTTTTAAGTATTCCCATTTTATTGTGGAGAATATAAATATTTTATTTAACTCTAATATGAGTTTGGAAAAACTATCATTGCCACTGGGAATATCATTTTATACTTTTCAAACCCTATCCTATATTATAGATATTTATCGAGATAAAGTTCCAGTCCAAAGAGATATAATATCTTTTGGAACTTATATTACCATGTTTCCTCAACTGGTTGCAGGTCCTATTGTTAAATACGAGGATATATATAAGGACCTAGAAGAGAGAAATACGGATTTAAAGCTATTTGGAGAAGGAGTAGAATTATTTATAATTGGATTATCAAAAAAAGTGTTATTGTCTAATAATATTGGAATCCTATGGGATACTATTAAATCCACTTCTATGGATGAATTATCCATATTATCTGCTTGGTTAGGGATTCTGGCTTTTACTTTTCAAATATATTTAGATTTTAGTGGATATTCAAATATGGCCAGAGGACTGGGCAAAATGTTTGGGTTTAATTTAATGGAAAACTTTGATTATCCATATATTTCTACTAGTGTGACTGAATTTTGGAGAAGATGGCATATATCACTTGGGAATTGGTTTAGAGAATATGTATATATTCCACTGGGTGGAAATAGAGTGAGTAATTTAAAGAATTATAGGAATTTAATTATAGTCTGGTTTTTAACAGGTCTATGGCATGGTGCTAGTTGGAATTTTATATTATGGGGATTGTATTATGGATTTTTTATTATATTAGAAAAGAGATTTTTATTGAAAGCCCTTGAAAAGATAAATATCTCTTTTAGAAGAGTATATACATTTTTAATAGTGGTTATAGGTTGGGTATTTTTTGAATTTGAAAGTTTAATGGAGATATCTGAATATATAAAATCTCTTTTCTTTTTAAATGGTTTAAAATTAACTGATGGGGATGGGATTTATTATTTATATACAAATTTAATTTTATTTATAATAATTATTTTAGTAACTACTCCCATAATAGAGAATTTCTTTGAGATATGGAAAAATAAACTGGGAAAATGGAGAAGTGTAATTCTTCCAATGATATATTTAATATTAATGATTTTAAATACTGCTTATTTGGTTAATGAGACCTATAATCCCTTTTTATATTTTAGATTTTAACCATAATTTGATTGGAGATGAGAGATTTGAAGGATAAAAATAGATATAGATCCATATTGGCCATAGTTTTAACCGTTTATATATTATTAATTATTATAATGAAATTTAATATAAAAGACAGAAGTTTTTCTGAATCAGAGAATAGAAGATTGGAACTCAGACCCCCTATTAATATGGAAAGACTTGTAGATGGAAGATTTACAGAGGAATATGAATCATATATATCAGATCAATTTCCATTAAGGGATTCTTGGATAGGAATTAAATCTACAGCTGAAAAACTATTGGGAAAGAGAGAAAATAATGGAGTGTATCTGGGAAAAGATGGATATTTAATGGAGAAATTTTTAGGCATTGAAGATAGAGAATTGGAAAGGAAAATAGGAGAGATGAATAAAATGATGGATTCTCTGGGAGATATGGAGAAATATTTCCTATTAATCCCCAATGCCAATGAAGTATTAAAGGAAAAACTACCAAAATATGGGCCAAATGATAATCAGTTGTATTATATGAAAAAAATAGAAAAGTTATTGTCTAAAGATATAAAAATGTTAGATATAACTGATTGTTTAAATAGAGAAAAAGACAATTATATTTATTATAAGACAGACCATCACTGGACTAGCAAGGGAGCATTTATAGCTTATGATAAACTAATGGAAGACATGGGTATGGAGGCTTTATCTGAAAAGGATTTTAATATTCAAAGTGTAACAGATGAATTTTATGGCAGTTTGTATTCTAAATCTGGTTTTAGAAATATAGACCCAGACAAGATGGAATTATATATTCCAAAGAGAGAGATAAACTATACTGTGGAATATATTCAAGATAAGAGACTTGAAAAATCTATCTATAATATGGAAAAATTGGAAGAAAAGGATAAATATAAAGTTTTTCTAGATGGAAACCATCCTCTAATAGAGATAAAAACAGAAATTCAAAATGATAGGAGACTTTTAATAATAAAGGATTCCTATGCTAATAGTATAATTCCATTTCTAATAAATCATTTTAATGAAATTCATGTAATTGATCAGAGATATTATACTGATGAAATAGATGTATATGTAAGAGATAAGGGGATTAATCAAACTTTAGTATTATTAAATATAAATAGTTTTTTATCTAAATAGAGTTATAGCTTTAAATTACTGGGTATCTATTTTAAAGGCATTTTAAATTAAATGCTAATAAAAAAAGGAGATGATATATATGAAGAAGGGTCAATCCTTGGCTGTAGTTGCTCTGGTAATTGGAATGATATTTTTTGGTATGCATTTGAATGGAAGAGATTCAACATTAGCATTATTTTTAATTACAGGACTAATTTTAGGTTATATATTGACAAGATCTAGATTTGGTTTTGCCGGTGGAATTAAAAAGATCTATTTAACTGGAGATGGAAGTTTAACCAAGGCAATATTATTACTTTTTGCAATATCCATAGTTGGAGCAGCAGGAGTGCATTATGGTGCAATGAGTAATGGAGCTGAAGTTGCTGCAAGAGCAGGAGAAGGAATTGCAGTTATTCCAGGAAGCCAATTTGTTAAAGCAACAAGTCTCTTAACCATGATAGGTGGACTCTTATTTGGTATGGGAATGGTAATTGGTGGAGGTTGTGCCTCGGGAACATTGACTGATGCAGGTGAAGGAGCTACAAGAGCTTGGATAGTTGGAGTGTTTTTCAGTATTGGTGCTTTAATAGGACATTGGATGTTACCTAAATTATCTGCATTAGAAGAGATAGCTACCCCATATATTTACTTACCAGATTATTTTGGATATGTGGGAGCAGTTGTGGTTTCTCTGTTAGGATTATTGGCATTATATATTATTACTAAAAAATATGAGAGTAGTAGAAGCAAGGCAGGTACTTTGAAAATAGAAACTTTTGAAGGATCTGAAAAACCAATTGAAAGAATAGGAGAATATAAATTTTTAAGTGAAGTGACTTATCACAAATTCTTTGTTGAAAGATGGTCTTTTGCAAAGGGCAGTGTATTAATATCCATTATGTTTATATTTATATTAACTACAACAGGTTCAAGTTGGGGTGCATCCGGACCATTTACTCATTGGGGTGTGTGGGCATTACAAAAGTTTGGATTTAATTTCTCAAGCCCTGCCTTTGAAGGTGTGGTTGAATCAGTTAATGCTGGACTTATGAATAATGCATCCTCCATAAGAAATGTGGGAATAGTATTTGGATCTGCAATAGCATTTTTAATGGCTGGTAGATTTAAATTTGATTTCAACTATAAATTACAAGATGCATTTTTCTATGCATTAGGTGGATTTTTAATGGGATTCGGAGCTAAAGTGGGAAGAGGTTGTAATATAGGAGGACTATATTCAGGAATAGCTAACTTCTCTTTATCAGGTTGGTTATTTATGTTAGCTCTTGCAGTAGGTGGGGTTATTGGATTAAAACTTTTTGCAGGAAAAGTAGATACGGCACCAGAGCAAGTCAGTTAATAGATAATAGTTAAGAGTCTATAGTTAAAAGAAAAGTCAAAATCAAAAGAAAAAGTCAAAAGTTAAAGTCAAAAGAGGAGTTAAGAGAGTTTTGGGCTATGTGGTTTTGCTGCATAGCCTTTTCTATTAGATTGTAAAGGGGATTTTTTATGAGTGAGGGTTTGAGGAGAAGAGATGTATTTGCTATAGTTCTAGGTTCTGTAATTGGTTGGGGCTCTTTTATGTTGCCAGGAAACAAATTTTTAATTGAGTCAGGAGTTATTAATACTGCTATAGGACTATTTATAGGTGCATTTTTTATTATTATAATAGAGAGTAGTTATCGGGTGATGTTGGATAATCAGAATGAGGAAGGTGGAGAATTCACCTATGCATACAACTATTATGGAGAGAGGCATGGATTTGTAGTAGGATGGGCTTTGTCACTAGCATATTTGACCATGGTTCCTTTTAATGGAACTGCCTTTGTTTTAGTTTTAAAAAAGATATTTGGAAATGTATTGGAAGTAGGTTATTTATATAGTATAGGGCCATCTGAAATATATTTAGGGGAAATATTGATTTCTTCTTTAATAGTTATATTGTTTGCCTATATTAATATAAAGGGAATAAAAGAGACTTCTAAAACTCAGAATATAATAGTATTTACTCTGGTAGTCTCTGTGTTATCACTTTTTACTGTTATGATAACCAGTTCAGACATGACAAATTTTAATAGTAATTATATATCTAATTATAAATTTGATTTGGGACAGATACTTAGAGTTTTGGCCATTACACCCTTTGCATTTGTAGGATTTGATGCAATTCCTCAATTGAGTAAGGAGTTTAATTTTAGTACTAGATCAGCTTCTTTTATTGCCATAATATCTCTATTAATAGCGGCTCTAGTTTATAATTTACTAAATGTAACAACAGCCATATCATTTTCCGCTGCAGATGCTTTTAAAGAAGACTGGGCATTAGGAGCTGGAGTGCTTAAGAACTTAGGTAATAAATGGTTTGTAATATTAGTGTTAGGCTTAGCAGGAGCAGTTACAAGTGGTATAAATGGATTTATGTTGAGTACGGGAAAACTAATGGGGGCAATCTCCAGTAAAGGAATTCTTCCCAAGACATTTGGAGTTAAAAATGAGAATGGGGCCTTTAAGAATACTATAATATTCACCACTGGGGTAAGTTTAGTAGCTCCCTGGTTTGGAAGAGAAGTTATTTTATGGATTGTAGATATGGCTTCTTTAGGTGCAGCAGTTGCATATCTCTATGTGTGTATAATATCCTATAAAAAAGCCAAGACCAAATATAGAAGAGTTATGTCGGTTATAGGTACAGCAATAAGTATATCCTTTATAGGATTACTATTAATACCAGCTTCTCCAGCAGCTTTAGGAGTAGAGTCTATAATAGCTTTAATTGTATGGATATTACTTGGAATTGTATTTTATTTTAGAATTGTAGATGAATAATAAAATAATTGGATTAACTCTAAAGAATTTCTTTAGAGTTTTCTTATATTAATAATACCTAGAAATGGCTAATATACTGTATTTAATTTTGTGAACTTACCAACTAGTCTAAATAGTGAGAATATTTAATAAAAAGTATTGACAAACTTTTGGCGCGGTGGTAAACTATTATCATAGTCGAAATAGTCTAAATAATAAAAGCTAGAAAGAACATAACTTGTTAGTCAAAATTTTATAAAACTATAGGAGGTTTTAAAATGTCAGTAAAATACATACCAGAGCCGTTTAGAATTAAGATGGTAGAACCAATTAAAATGTTAACAAGAGAAGAGAGAGAACAAAAAATTAAGGAAGCAAAATATAATACATTTAACTTAAAAGGTGAAGATGTTTATATAGATCTTCTTACAGATTCAGGAACTAATGCCATGAGTGATATTCAATGGGCAGGAGTTATGCGTGGAGACGAAGCATATGCTGGAGGAAGAAGTTATTATAATTTAGTAGAAGCTTGCCAAGATATTTTTGGATATGAATTTATCCAACCAGTGCATCAAGGACGTGCAGCTGAAAAAGTATTATTTGGTCTTTTATTAGAAGAAGGACAATATGGTATTTCAAATATGTTCTTTGATACTACAAGAGCTCATGTTGAGTTAACTGGAGCAAGAGCACTTGATTGTGTTGTAGAAGAAGCTAAAGATCCATCTCATAGAGCACCATTTAAAGGAAATATGGATGTTAAAAAATTAGAAGAATTAATAAATGAGCATGGTAAAGAGAAAATTGGAGTAGTTGTAATGACTATTACTAATAACTCAGCTGGTGGACAACCAGTATCAATGCAAAATATGAAAGATACTGCAGAAGTATGTAAGAAATACGGAATAACTCTTGTAATAGATGCTGCAAGATTTGCAGAAAATGCTTTCTTTATTAAACAAAGAGAAGAAGAGTATAAAAATAAATCAGTAAAAGAGATAACAAAAGAAATGTTTAGTTATGCAGATGTATTTACTATGAGTGCTAAAAAAGATGCAATAGTAAATATGGGTGGATTACTTGCAATTAAAGATGACGCTGAATTATATCAATTAGCTAAAGGAAGAACTATATCATTTGAAGGATTCACTACTTATGGTGGATTATCAGGAAGAGATCTAGAAGCTTTAGCAATAGGATTATATGAAGGTTTAGATGAGAACTATTTAGAGTATAGAAATGGACAAATGGAATATTTAGCTGCTAGATTAGATGACGCTGGAATAGCTTATCAATCACCAGTTGGAGGACATGGAGTTTTTGTAGACGCAAAAGCATTACTTCCACATATTCCATCTAATGAGTTCCCAGGACAGGCTTTAGCAATAGAGCTTTATAAAGAAGCTGGAATAAGAACTTGTGAAATAGGATCATATATGCTTGGTAATGACCCAGATACAGGAGAGCAACTACAAGCAGACTTTGAATTTACTAGACTTGCAATAGCTAGAAGAGTTTATACACAATCTCACTTTGATGTTATGGCAGATGCGCTTATAGCTATAAAAGAAAGAGCAGATGAAATCAATGGTTATAGAATTACTTGGGAACCACCAGTACTACGTCATTTCCAAGCTAGTTTAGAACCTATCAAGTAAGAGTAGTTAGAATATGAAAAAATAAAGGGTAATGAGAGATCATTACCCTTTATTTATAAAAATACATAGAGAAGGAGAGAATCTATGATGGATAAAAATAAGAATCCAGAAACACTAGAAAACGGTGGTAGAGAAACTTTCAGTTCAAAATTTGGTTTTATCCTAGCATGTGTAGGATCAGCAGTAGGAATGGGAAATATTTGGCTTTTTCCATATAGAGTTGGAGAATTTGGAGGAGCAGCATTTTTAATCCCTTACATAATATTTGTAGTATTAATAGGATTTAGTGGAGTTATAGGTGAAATGGCCTTTGGACGAGCAATGAAAACTGGACCACTAGGAGCATTTAAGAAAGCATTTGAAAGACGAGGTAAGGACTATGGTGCATTTATAGGTATGATACCTGTAATAGGATCACTGGGAATTGCTATAGGCTATTCAGTAGTTGCAGGATGGATATTAAGATTTTTGGCAGGATCATTATCAGGATCCATGTTAGGGGCAGCAGATAGTGGAGCTTACTTTGGACAAATAGCAGGAGATTTTGGAAGTTTAGGATGGCATTTAGGAGCACTAGCAATTATTTTAGTAATACTTTCCTTAGGTGTAGCAGATGGTATAGAAAGAGTAAATAAAGTTTTAATGCCTACATTTTTCGGACTATTCTTAATACTTGCAATAAGAGCAGCTTTTTTACCAGGTGCAATTGAAGGATATAAATTTATGTTTGTTCCTGAATGGGGTGCACTGAAAAATCCACAAACCTGGGTATTCGCATTAGGACAGGCATTTTTCTCACTTTCATTGGCAGGATCAGGAACAGTGGTTTACGGATCCTATCTTAGAGATAGTGAAGACGTAATAGATGCAGCTAAATATATAGCAGTATTTGATGTAATAGCAGCAATGTTAGCAGCATTAGTAATATTGCCATCAGTATTTGCTTATAATCTTGACCCGGCAGCAGGACCACCATTAATGTTTATAACATTGCCAGAGGTATTTAAACAAATGCCATTTGGAAGTTTGTTTTCAATAGTATTCTTTGGAGCTGTTTTCTTTGCAGCAATAACATCTTTAATGAATTTAATGGAAACGCCAATTGAAGCAATTCAAGAAAAATTCAAATTATCAAGATTTAAGTCAGTTGCTATAGTAGTAGGACTTTCAGCACTTGTTGGAGTATTTATAGAAAATGGAGATATAGTAGGAGTTTGGATGGACGTAGTATCCATTTATATAATACCATTAGGTGCACTACTTGCAGGAATAGCGTTTTACTGGGTAGCAGGAGATGATTTCGCTAGAAATGCAGTTCAACTAGGTAGAGATAAAGAGATTGGTGCATGGTTTAAACCAATGACTAAATATGTTTTCGTGGGAATAAGTATTTTAGTATATATATTAGGAATTTTCTACGGAGGTATAGGTTAATCGAAAAAATAAATTAAAAAAGATGCCTAAAGGCATCTTTTTTTATTAACTATCTGTTAATTTTCTTATATATCTATATAGTGTAGTTTCTGAAATTTCAAGTTTCTCAGCTACTTCTGAAACAGCTCCCTTTAACATAAATATGCCTTTTTCATTTAATTGACTAACTATTTCCATCTTATCTTCCTGTTTTAAGTGAGATACAGGAATATCAGAATAGTTAATAGTGTTATCTAAAACCTCTTCAGTAATATCAGAAATTGAATTTGGAATATTAGCTATAAATTCTGAACTGTGTAATGACTCACTCTCAATGGAAGCATTTTCCATATTAGTTAATCTCAATATTTTTTTAGCCAGATTTACATATTTACTACCATCAAAATTAATACATAACATACCAACAAGATTATTTTTATCATCTTTTATAAAAAAGGAGGAAGATTTTAGTACTCTTCCATTTCTTGTAATTCCTTTATTACTCACAATATAATCATTTTCAGAAATAGTTTTTTCGGAAATAAATTTAAACTCAGAACTTTTAAGTGGATTATCAATAGTTCGACCACTTATATGCCCATTAGCCAGATAAATAATATTATCATCTTCTTTAGTCAAATCATATAATACTATTTCATATTCAGATCCTAATGTTTTTTCTAAAAATTCTGCAAGAAAGAGAAATCTTTCTCTTACGATTTTGTCCATGTTAAGCCTCCTAAGTCTTATTCTTATAATACTATTTTATCACACTTTGAGAAATAAATTATAAAATCTAATAATTTTTGTTAAATTTTAGATTTTTTGGGTATTGAATTTTGTGTTTGTTAAAATTGGAAATATCTGAAGAATTTAAGGAGGTTTATGATGAGGAGAAGAAATTTATTAGTTATGTTGGTATTAGTTACTTTGATATCCATGAATGGTGTTCTAGCTTTTTCGGAAGAATTAACAGAATATTATGACATTCAGGAAAACTGGTCAAAAGTCACATTGGAACGAGCAGTTGAAAATGGATTATTAAAGGGAGACTCAGGAAGAATTAGAGGAGAAGAAAATCTGACTCGTGCAGAGATGGCTACTATTATTAATAGGGCTTTTAATGTAGAAAACAAGGCATTTATTGGAGAGTTTACTGATATATCTATAGATGAATGGTATTATGAAGAAATGCAAAAGGCAGTACATATGAAGAGCTTTAAAGGTAATGGTAAAAAGTTAAATCCTAAGAAAAATATTAGTAGAGAAGAAGCTTTTGTGGTTTTGGCTCGGTGTTTTAAATTGAATGGAAATTATGAAGAAGATCTTTCTGACTTTAGTGATAGAGAAAATATTAGTGATTGGGCTAAAGAATCATTAATAGCATTAGTATCAAATGGATATATTGCTGGAAGTGAAGGTGAACTGAAGCCAGATAAAAATATTACAAGAGCTGAATT
>JARIDA010000008.1 GCA_029257065.1 Tissierellaceae bacterium
AAATCCCTTATCAATTAACACTTTCTCCAATTTATCCACATCTTCTCTATCACTTGGACTAGCTGGTGATATTACTCCTATAGTGTCTCCCTTTTTCAATCTTTTTGGCTTAATCATATTTACCTCCCATAAATTTAAAAGCGATGTATGCATACACCGCTTTATTTTGTCTATTCTATTATCTATCTTATCATCTTATTTGCATTATCTATATTTAAAATATGTATATATTCTAATGCATTTAATCTCTTATTATCCAAAAAATATTCTGGTCATTGCTATTGCTGCAATTACACCTGCTAAATCTGCTAATAATCCTGCTGATACTGCATGTCTTTGTTTTCTTATGGAGACTGACCCAAAATAAACTGCTAATATATAAAATGTGGTATCTGTTGAACCCATCATAATAGCTGCCATTCTACCTATTAAAGAATTTGGTCCATGAGTTGTTACCAGTTCAGTCATTACTCCTCTTGCTCCTCCACCTGAAAGTGGTCTTATTAATGCCATTGGAATAATTTCTCCTGGAATTCCTATTTTAGATGTTGCTGCTCCCAAGAAACCTGTTAATAATTCCATGGCTCCAGATGCTCTGAAAATTCCTATTGCCACTAGCATTCCCACTAGGGAAGGAATTATATTTACTGCTGTTGTAAAACCTTCTTTTGCTCCATCTGTAAATGTTGCATATACATCAACTTTTTTCACAAGCCCATAAAGTACAAATCCTGCTATTATTAGTGGTATTGAGTATTTTGAAATTGCATTAATTATATCAACAAACATTATTCTTCCTCCCCTATTTTATCTGACTGTGGCATTTTATATTTTGGTAATTTTTCTAGCATACTTGCTGCTATAATTGCAACTATTGTAGATGCTAAGGTGGCCACTAGTGTTGGTCCTATTATTTCTGTTGGAGTCTTGGATCCAGCCTCTGATAATACTGTTATTGTGGAAATTGGTATTATGGTCACAGCAGAAGTGTTAATGGCCAAAAATCGTATCATTGAATTGGTAGCAGTGTCCTCTGTAGGATTCAATGTTTGTAGCTCCTTCATAGCCTTTATACCCAGTGGAGTAGCTGCATTTCCCAGTCCTAACATATTTGCTGCCATATTCATTATTATTGCACCCATTGCCGGATGATCCTCTGGTACTTCTGGGAATAATCTGGTCATCAATGGTTTTAATTTAAATCCTAATTTCTCTACAAATCCTGATTTTTCAGCTATATTCATAAGTCCTAGCCAAAGAGTCATAATTCCTATCATTCCTAAAGATATATCTACACCTGTTTTGGCATTTTCAATTGCTGCCTCTGTTACTGCTTCTATATTTCCTGTAAAGATACTTATTACTACTCCTATTATTATCATTCCTGCCCAAATATAATTGATCATGTCTTTCCTCCTATTTTATATTATATCTTTTTAATTTTTCATAGAAAGTACTTTGGCTTATACCCAAGTCCTCTATGGTTTTTTGTCTATCTCCCTTGTGGAGAGATAATGCATTTTGAATAATAGTTTTTTCTCTACTTTCCAGCTGCTCTTTTAAAGTCATATGCTCTGTTTCAACTGAATCTATATCATCCAATAATACTATATGCTCTGTTAATATGTTTTTACCTACTGACAAATTCACCCCTCTTTCCAACACATTTATCAACTCTCTAATATTATTAGGCCAATGATAGCTCTCTATTAGTTCCAAGGCTTCTGAGGAAATCCTTTTTAACTGTGTATTTGCCCTTTTACAAATGGAAGGTAATATGTGATTTACTAAAAGTCTAATATCAGTTTTTCTCTCTCTTAAACTGGGAATTCTTATGGGAAATACATTTAATTTATAATAGAGATCCTCATTGAATTTCCCTTCCATTAAATCCTTATCCAGATTATTATTAGTGGCAGCAATAAGTCTAATATCATCTCTATTAGCTATTTCATCTATAAATTCCAATAATATATTTTGCGACTTTAAGTTCAATAATTCTATTTCTCTAATATAAACAGTTCCCGAATGAATTTTCTCTAATTTTTCTCTAATATTATTTTCATCTAAGGTCTCTCCAATTAGTTCATTAAATTCCCTTTCAGATAAAATACTATTTTTATGAATATTCTTTCCCAAAAGTGTTTTCCCCACTCCTAATTCACCTATTAGGAGAATATTAGAAAGGGTTTTAGATCCCCTAAGTGCCAATTTCTTGGCCTGAATCATCTTTTCACTTTCACCTATATAATTTGGAAAGGCCTTTTCCATATTTTCTTTTTCTCTTATTTCCTCTGATCTATCCTCTAATTCCTTAAGTATTTTATCTCTTTCACAGATAACCTTTTCTATTTTAGAAATGTCTTCTACTTTTAAGGCAGCTCCTATTCTCTCCCCCTTCTCATCCACTGGACTTAAAGTACAAAGAGTTGGATAACCATTTATAACTTCGTATTTATCTCTATATTGAATATTTCTTCCCTTGGCCACATTGAAAAAATCTTCTATTATGGATTCAGAACGGTGAATCTCAAAAATATTTTTACCTATTACATCTAGTTCTTCTCCTTCTAATCCCTTTTCCTTAAATTTAGCTCCTCTTAAAAGATCTCCTATACTTTCCCTTCTGGCTGTATATCCATTAGTTTGATAGAATTTTAACCCCTTACTCTCTCCATCTAGAATCACCATATGCCCTATTGCATTTATATAGTCCATATGGAATTTATCTCCATCAACAACTATGGATACTCTTTGACCATCAAAGTCTATGGATCCTTCAATCTCCATTTGTAAACTGTCATCTACTAATTTAAGTTTTTCTGAATATTTTTTCCCAACTATATTAGCTATATTTTTTCCTTTATATTCAGATATTAATAAAAAGGCATCTCCCTCAACTATATCTCCCTGTTCCAAACCTAATAATTTAAGGGATTCTTCATCCATATTTCCATCATCTGCACCCATTTCATTGTTTCCTATAATTACTATATCTCCCTGTTCCAATTTTCCAGATTCATGATGGGTTTTTGACCTGTTTATAAGTCCAAAAATCTCTTTGGCTGAATCATTATACAAACTAATGCTTCCATTAGAATCTATAAATATGAATCCCTCTGACATCATATTTGTAAATATTTTTGCATATTCCATATCTCTACTATTAATCCAATTCATAATACACTCCTAAAATCTTATATTTTATTATCTCCATCTTTTAAAAGACTTAATATACTTCTAGCTTGAATTTCTAGTCCATATTTTATACATCCTTCATCTATTATAAAATTCTCATTATGAGCTGGAAAATCATATCCTTTTTCCCGATTCCCACATCCTAAAAAATAATAGGTGGAAGGGACTTCTCTGGCGAAAAATGAAAAATCATCTCCACCCATACTTGGTTTCTCCTTGTAATACACATTTTTCTCTCCTAAAACCTTTTTTCCCATTTCTATTACCTTTTCAGCCACATATTCGTCATTTATCAAAGGAACAAAGGCACCTGCTATTGGAAAATGCACTTCCGCATCTCCTCCATAGATTTTGGCAGTGGATTTTGCAATTTCAGCCAATCTCTTTTTAGCAAATTCTCTAGTCTCTTCATCTAGAGTTCTCATAGTTCCTGACAATATTACTGAATCAGGTATTATATTGTTTTTAACTCCTCCATTTATCTTGCCCAATGACACCACTATTGGATTTAGTGGTGATGTATTTCTACTTACTAAGGATTGGATTGCTAAAATTATATTTGCAGATATTAAAATCGCATCTACTGCGGTTTCTGGATAAGCTGCATGTCCTGATTTTCCTCTTATATCTATTGTGAATTCATTGGTTGCTGCATTCACCTTTCCAGTTTTAATTTCCATCTCTCCCACTTGAAATGCAGGGGAAATATGAAGACCTAGTACATGATCCACTTTTGGATTTTCTAGTACTCCCTCTTTAATCATTCTATCTGCACCACCAATTGTCTCCTCTGCAGGTTGAAAAAATATTTTTATATTTCCCTTCAATTGGTCCTCCATATCCTTGAAAATTTTACCTAATCCTAAACCAATAGCCGTATGAACATCATGTCCACAGGCATGCATAACTCCAGGATTTTTAGATTTAAAGTCTAAATCATTCTTTTCTTCTATGGGAAGAGCATCTATATCTGCTCGTATTCCTATGGTTTTTCCAGATTTTTTTCCTCTAACAATAGCTACAATTCCAGTTTCTGCAATATTTGTTTCATATTCTATATTCCATTTATCCAGATATTTACATATTCTATCTCCTGTTTCAAATTCCTTTTCACTTAATTCTGGATACATATGAAATTCTCGCCTAATATTTATCACTGTTTCCAATATTTCATCTATTTTTTCTCTAATAAACATAAATCCTCCTTTTCCAGATTTCCGGATACTTTTCCAGGTTTCCGGAATAACTTTCCAAAAATATATGCCTCATCAAATCTAATTAAACCACTTTTAGAAGTATTTTGCAAGTATTTTAGATTTTTTATCTTAAAACTTGATTTTTTCCCCTATAAGCTGTAAATTATAAATGATAGTTATTTTATAAATTGGAGGTTTAAATATGAATAATCCATTTGAAAGTCTCCTAACATTAGAAGAGGCAGCGGAGAAATGGGATTTAAAAGACAGTGATATTTTAGAAAAAATACTAGATAATATTTTTGTTCAGGGGAGAGATGTAAAGAAAATAGATAATACCTGGTTAGTAGATATTTCTGCTATGAATAGAGAGTTTGGAAATTTAAATAAGGAATCAGATTTAATAATGTCCAATATGCCCTATGCTAATTTAAGCTATGAATCCTATATTAAAAATGCATTTGAATGTGATAGAGATGGTGATCCAGCAAAATTGGCTAATGGAGATATATTTGATATTGGAAGAGATGAAAATCAATTTTATCTATCTAAAGCTGCTGTTTCCTATGCAGCTGTGATTTATAATAATAGAATTAGAGAAGAATTTGATAACACATTGACAGATCAAGAGAGAAACTCTCTTAAAGATTTAGCCAGAAGTATAGGCCAGTCAGATAATAAGGATGAATTATATGAATTTATGGGTCTACACAATAGTCTAATATGGAGTATTCAGGATTCTGAGAAATAAAATAGAATTGGCAGTCAGACTGCCAATTCTATTTTTCAATTATATATCTATTTAACTCTAAATCCTTAACTCTCCAATTAGGATAATAAATATCCATAAGTTTCTGAAATTCAACTCCATGTCCAGATTCAAATATATGAGTCATCTCATGAACTACTACATATTCTAAATACTCCTTTGGAATTTTAACCAATTCCAAATTAATCCAAATTCGCCTTTTACTTATATTGCAAGTTCCCCATCTGGTTTTCATGCTCTTTGTTCTAAATTCCTTTATCTGTATATTCATAATTTTTTCCCATTTATCTATAAGAACTCCTATCTCTTTCATAAGATTCTCCCTATACCAAGTCCTTATAATTTCTCTTTGTCTATTTTGAGATGTATCACTTTTTATATAAAGTGTTAAAATATCTCCCCGTCTTTTTAAATACAATGGATTTTTATCCACATATTTTATATTTATTTCTAACTTATCCCCAAAAACATATAAATAATCCAAAGAATCCAGATTAACCTTCTCTATTATAGTTTTATCTTCTATTTTATCTAGTTTTCCCCTTATCCAATTTTCTTTTTTATGTATAAATTGAACAATCTTCTCCTCCTTCATCCATATAGGTGCATGGACAAATATATCTCCTGTAGTATTTTTTATCTTTAAATATAAATTCTTTATTCTCTTTCTCTTAATCTCTATTTTTAAATCCTTAAATTTTATTATACTTTTCATTTTTTATTCTCCTTAAGACAATTATATAATACT
>JARIDA010000025.1 GCA_029257065.1 Tissierellaceae bacterium
AGTTTTAAGTTTTTCTCTCACTATATTATATCCACAACTTGTTTAAAGTGTAAAGCTAATTCTGAAATTGTTTTTGTTTAATTGTTCGTATATGTTCTTTTAGCTGATTAATATTTCTATTATATGAGTAGATTTTTCTTTCATATAATCCTTGGTTAATTGCTATGTTATTCTTTAATTTTAATTGCTTATCTTTTTCAAATGATTTTTTGTAATTAATAGTATCTTTTAACTGACTCTTTAAGTCTTCTAATAATTTTTTATCTTCTACTTTCAATTTTTTGCCCTCCTCTCACTATATTATATCCACGACTTATTCAAAGTGTAAAGCTAAATCTTAAATTCTTTTTTAAGAATTTAACTTAATCACTCTATAAGATACCTAATATTTCTATTAGATATCCTAACAATGATTAAATATTATCTATTATTTAATTCTTTTCAGTTTCCCATCACAACCTCCTCCACATCTATAATATTTTGTTTGTGTTACTAGTTTGGATTTTCTAACTCTTTCCCAAATAGCCCCACATTTTTCACATTCTATTATATATTTTACTTTTTCTCTTTTGTCGCTTTTTGGTACATGCAAATCATAGTTATTGCTAGTAAACAATCTTGATATTTCATATCCATATTCTCTATTTACTATATCAGCATATTCTTTCCATTGGCTTCCATGTCCTCTACTGCCTTTGCAAGCATGGATAACTTCGTGTAGTAATGTATTCATTACAGCTTTATATCCATTAGGTAGGTGGTAGTCTGAAATTGTTATTCTAAACATATCTAATTCTCCATCATATCTACATTGTCCAAAGTAGCTTTTTGCTGGGTAAGTTCTAACTGTTGATATTATAGGTTTCTCTAATTCAATTCCAACTTGTTCTACTTTTTTTATTGCTAACTTTAATAGGCTATCTAATTCTTCTTTTTTAACTGCTGTCTTTTCTTTTAACATTTAACATCTCTCCCTTAATTTTTATTTTTTGTTTTTGCCTTCATAGTATTATATCTACTCAATGCTAAAAGTGTAAAGCAAATTCTAAATTCTTTTTTTATTAATTAATCACTCTATAAGATACCTAATATTTCTATTAGATATCTTAACAATGATTAAATATTATTCATTAATTACTATATATTCATTAAAAAGTTTCTCTCTATCCATAGGTTTGCCTTCTAATATTACAGCATTTATTAAATTTCTAGTATCTTTTACTTTGTAAATTTTTCCATCTTTTTTACTTTTTGCTTTATTCATCTTTTTAAATTGTTTATCTAGTATTTCGCCTATATTCATCAATCTTTTATGCAGCTTCATATATTCTTTTTCATCCTCTTTGTCTATATCTCCACTTTCTGAATTCCATAAGTCGACTTGTTTTTTTATAATTTCATTCATTAATTTATAATTATCATTTATGTTTTTTATTTTCATTCTAATCAATCTCCTTTATTTTATTTTTCTCTCATATTATTATATCCATATGAACTATAAAGTGTAAAGCTAAATCTTAAATTCTTTTTAAACAATTCTTAAATTCTTTTTAAGCAATTTAGCTTTACATAGCTTCCAAAATTATCTTTTCTGTAACTTTTATATATAGCTTTTACATCTTTAGATGGATTGTCAATCTTTTTTATACTTGTTTTATATTTTCCATTACAATAAGGTTGGCTTTTATAATTTCCTTTTGGTATGTTATTTAATGCTACTTTTTTACTACTATAAATTTTCATCTTAGCATCTCTCCTTTTATTTGGTCTATAGTTTTTAAATTTTTCTTATTTCTCTCATATTATTATATCCATTCAAACTGCAAAGTGTAAAGTGATTTTTAAATTCTTTTTTATTACTGTTTACTTAATAATATTAAAAGCCTCATAATCCATTTTTCCAACTTTCCCAAATGCAAGTATAAATAGTATAAATAGTACTAATTTTAATAAGTTTTTAAAACATCTTTTATAGTTCCATAGGTAAGTTTTATTTTTTGTTATTATCTTTATCATCTTCTCCCCCCTCACTATATTATATCCATTAGTCAGTCAGAGTGTAAAGCAAATTCTAAATTCTTTTAATTAGTTTTACTTAATCACTCTATAAGATACCTAATATTTCTATTAGATATCCTAACAATGATTAAGTATTATTTATTCATTGTAAAATTCTTCTAATGTTTTTATAAATACTCCCATTGCTGATATAATTTCTATCGGTATGAAATCTCTACTATCAAGGTCGTAACCTTCGTTACCACCTTCATATTCTACTGTATTCCCAAACACTTCATAAACTCCAGTTTTTAATTTTAACATTTTAACATCTCTCCCTTTAAGTTTTATTTTGGTCTATGGTTTTAAAATTTTTGTTATTACTCTTATATAATTATATCCATCAGTCAATCAAAATGTAAAGCATATTTTAAATTCTTTTTAACTATTCAGCTTAATCATTCTACAAGATACCTAATATTTCTATTAGATATCCTAACAATGATTAATTCTAGTTACTGATTGTTTATTTTTACTAATTCATTTTCAAAGCATCTTTGTTTTTCTCTTGCAATAGCTAGATTGTTACTATAAAGAGTTAGTATCTCTTCATAATATTCTAAGCCATATCTTGTTATAAAATCTTCCTTATTGTTCTTAAGAGTTTTTAAAGGCTCTACACACTCTTTGACTTCTTTCTTTAAATCTTCTATTGCAACTATAACTTTTGCTTTTTCATATAGTCCTCTTTCACTTTCATATAGGTTTCTATATTTTTCTGTTACTCTTTCCTCTTCCTTCTTAACTCTTTCTACTATTTCTTCCTCTTCTCTTTTGATTTTTAACATTTGGCATCTCTCCTTTTAATTTTTGTTTTTGCCTTCATAGTATTATATCCATCAGTCAATCAAAGTGTAAAGCTAATTTTAAATTCTTTTTTATTGTTTTTACTTAATCACTCTATAAAGCATCTAATATTTTTATTGATATTCTATTAGATGCTTAAACAATGATTAAATATTATTTGTTAGTAGGTTTATACTATTGCCATTGCCTCATTTATTGATATTGTTACTCCCTCTTGTTTCATGTTTCTTTTTATTCTACTAGCTAATCTCTTAAATATTTTAACATCTTTCTCTGTTATCTTTTCAATTTTTAGTGTTATAATTGTTATATCTTCAATTACTACACTTTGTAAATCTTCACTATACCAACTTCCTTTAGTAGTATAGTATCTCATATCTTCTAGATTATAAAATCTTTCTAAGTATTGCATAGATTTTTCTGTTTCTATTTTACTATCAGTTTTTTCATTGGTATTTATTGTAGATGGTACGAATACACTTATTTCATTATTATCTTCTTTTATATCTACATATTCACTTCCTTCATAGTTTGATATTATAAAGTTATCAAATTTGGTCGCTCCTCCATATTTTTTAGCTCCATCTTCTAATGATTTAACTTTTTTCCCTCTACTTAAAAAGAAATCAAATCCAAACTTGCTCATATCAATTTTTAACATTTAACATCTCTCCCTTATTTTTTGTTTTTTTCTCTCACTATATTATATCCATTGCTAGCTTAGAGTGTAAAGCAGTTTCTATAATTCTTTTATTGTTTTTTACTTAATCACTCTATAAAGCATCTAATAAAATATTAGATGCTTGAACAATGATTAAATATTATTTACTATTTAATATCTTGTTACTAAATAATGCACTAATGATTTTAAAGTATCCTCAAGTGTATTATTAAAGTCAAAGCTGTTATTTATTATTTCATTGTATGGATTGCGAACTATTAAATTTCTTTTATCTACTACGTATTTAACATCTAAGTATTCCCATGTTATAATAATCTCTTTCTTTGTTTGCCTAACTTTGTATTTCCAATTAGGATAATTCTTACTAGTTATTCTTTTTTGCTCTTCTTCTAATAGGTTAATAAGTTCTTGATTTGTCATTTTATCAATCTCCTTTATTTTTTTGTTTTTCCCTTCGCTATATTATATCCACGACTTGTTCAAAGTGTAAAGCTAATCCTAAAATTGTTTTTAATTGTTTTTTAGGCTATCGTAAAATTCTTTATTAGATATTATACAATTTCCTTTATAATGTTTTTGTATAATATTTTGAATTTCACTTAGTGATAATGTTATATTGAATTTCTGTTTTAATAAACTATTTACTTTTGTTTTTATATCTTCATCAGTTCCTACGAATGGCTCTATTTCATGCCAGTAATAATAAGCTACTTTTTCTTTATCTTTAATACTTAACATTTTATCAATCTCCTTTTTGGTCTATGATTTGTAAATTTTTCTTATTGCTCTTATATAATTATATCCACGACTTGCTTAGAGTGTAAAGCAATTTCTGAAACTTTTTTATTGTTTTTAATCACTCTATAGAATACCCAATTAAAATATTAGGTATTCAAACAATGATTAAATATTATTTATAGATTATTTATTACTTGGATATTATCTATTAAAAACTTTTCAAGTTCATCAAATCTTTGATACTCTTTACTTGTTAGTCTAAATCTACAAATTTCTGCTTGGTGTTTCCAAAACTGTAACTCATTATATTCTTCTACTATCTCATTAATAGCATCTTCATTTTTTAATAGTTCATTGTTTAATTTTAACATTTTATCAATCTCCTTTACTTGTTTTTCTCTCACTCTATTATATCCACTCAATGTTAAAAGTGTAAAGTAGTTTTGTAAATTCTTCCTATCTTTTTAACTTTACAAAATCTATTGAACTAATAAGATTGATTGCATCTCCCAATATTGCTTGATAGAAAACATGTATATCCTCATCATGTTTGTCAAGTATAGTGTATAAGTCTTGTAGGTGTCTTATCATCTCTTTTAAATCATTGTTAATCATGTCCTCATTAGCACTTGTGTTGTCTTGCCAAACTAATTCTTCTAGCTTATCAATATCACTTATCAATATCATAAATACACTCCTCTCTCATATTATTATATCCACTCAAACTACAAAGTGTAAAGTAGTTTTGTAAGATTTATTATCTCACATATGGAGGTTTTACCCTCCATTTCGTTAGGGTTTCACTAACTCATCAGTGTGATTTTATTATACTAATTCATACACCTCCCTAATGTAGTAGTCATTGACTAAAGTTTCTGATTGTGGGAAGTTATTGGTGTAAATAATCAGCCAAACGTCTTCTTTGCCTTTAAAGTATTTATATACTTCTTTTAATATATAGTCTACAGTTTTTTCATACTTGCTTTTAGTAGAGGTAGCATTTAAAAATGTATCATCATATGCTTC
>JARIDA010000083.1 GCA_029257065.1 Tissierellaceae bacterium
GAGGAGTTAGATGGAGATGAAGGCTTATTAGTAGCAAGTAAAGTTGCTGATAGAGTAGGTATAACAAGATCTGTAATTGTTAATGCTTTAAGAAAGTTTGAAAGCGCAGGAGTAATAGAGTCTAGATCTTTAGGAATGAAAGGTACACATATAAAAATCCTAAATGATAAACTAATAGGAGAATTAAAAAAAGCTCGAGAATAATAATTATTAACAAACATGGAATATATTATTTAATATATTCCATGTTTGTATTATTTACTGGATAAATGTAATTGGATTTGATATTATACATATTGTAAATATATTTACTAAAACTTAAATATATGAATGGTGAAATGATTTTAAAATGTAATCGAATAATATTAAATACAAGATATAGTATAGATGTTATTATTAATTTACTATGTTTTGTATTTTGTATTGTGTAATTTAATAAATACTAAGATTGTAAACTAATAAGAGGTGAAAGCATGTTTAATAATGCATATGGGAATATGGATTTTTATAAAAAAGCATTGGATGGAACTTGGAATAGACATAAGACTATTTCTAGTAATATTGCTAATGTAAACACTCCAAATTATAAAAGGAAATATACTAGTTTTGAAGATCAATTATCTTCTGAATTAGATAAAAGGAAATTAGAGTTAAATACTACTCATGAAAATCATATTGAAGAAAAAAATATAGAATTTAAACCAAAAACGCTATTAGATAACTCTGGTTCTCATAGGATAGATGGAAATAATGTGAATATAGATGTTGAGTCTACTAATTTAGCTAAAAATAATATTATGTATGATGCAATAACTAGACAATTATCAGGAGAAATAGAGAAGATAAAGAATGTAATAACTGAAGGGAGCAAATAATTATGAATATTTTTAGTTCTATGAACATATCAGCTTCAGCTTTAACTGCAGAAAAAACCAGAATAGATTTAATTAGTAAAAACATTGCTAATGTTAACACTACAAGAACTAACGGTGGAGTACCATATAGAAGACAAATTCCGGTTTTTCAAGAGGAGAAAAATAGTAAGTTTTCTAGTTTTTTAAATAAAGAAATAAATAATCAATCTAGAGGTAATGAGTTAGGTGGAGTTAGGATAACAAAAATAGTAGAAGACGAAACTCCTTTTAAATTAAAATATGAACCAGGCCATCCAGATGCTGATTCAGATGGTTATGTAAAGATGCCTAATGTGGATACAGTTAAAGAGATGGTTGATATGATTAGTGCACAAAGAGGATACGATGCAAATGTAACTGCAATTAATTCTTCGAAATCCATGTTGATGAAAGCTCTTGATATTGGAAGGAGATAATAGATGAATATAAATAATATTAATGATTTTTTAAATTTTAAAGATTTAGAAGTTAATAAAATAGAGAAAAAAACTAATGGGAATTTTGGTGAGATGCTAGAAAATAGTCTTAAACAAGTCAATAAAATTCAAATAGATAGTGAGAATATGAAAAAAGAATTGGCACTAGGTAAGGTAGATAATCTTCACGATGTATCAATAGCAAGTGAAAAAGCAAATATTGCACTACAAGTAACTATGAGTGTTAGAGGTAAAGTAGTTGAAGCATATAAAGAAATTATGCGTATACAAATATAATATAAATATATAAAGAGTGAAATATAATAAAATGAGGTGAAATATTGAAGGAAAAGCTAGAGGAAATCAAACAAAAAATAGTTGTTTGGTGGCAGGAAACAGAGAGGAAAAACAAGATTCTAATAGGAATAGTATTTCTACTTGTATTTGCTATAATAATATTTTCTATAATAACACTGACAACTAAAAAATATTCACTTCTATATGGAGAGTTAAGTTTAGCTGATATGGCAGAAGTCACCTCTAAATTGGATGAACTTAATATACCTTGGGAAACTGGAGAAGATGGTAGCAGTATATTAGTACCGGAAGAAAGTAAAAATAAAGTAAAAATTGAATTGGCTAGCCACGGACTACCTAAAGAGGGATATAGTTTTAAAGAGGCATTTGACCAAAGTAGTTGGACAATGACAGACTACGACAAGAGACAAAGAATGAAACATGCTCTACAATCAGAGTTAGCATCTACAATAGCTGAAATAGAAGGAATAAAAAGTGCTAAAGTATATATAGATAGTAAGGAAGATACAGGATTCGTATTAGAAAATGATGAAACAAAAACAACGGCTTCAGTGTTTATTGTTAAGGATGTCTCAAAAAATTTAGGGGGAGACAAAGTAAAAGCAATTAAAAACTTGGTAGCTGCTGCAGTAAATATGAAGTCGGATGATGTAATAGTAACTGATAATGATGGTAGACTTTTAGAGGCAGATTTAGATAATTCCGAATCACATTTAGATCAATTTGCAATAAAAGAGAATCTAGAAAAAAGAGTCAATGATAGTATTAGAAAATTTTTAACAAATGTATATGGAGTAGGAAATGTAGATGTTCACTCTAGTGTTAAAATAAATATGAATAGTGAAAAAACTGAGATAGTAGAATTTGCCCCTCCAATAGAAGATAGTGAGGAAGGCATGGCAAGGTCTAGGGAAGAGATTGAAGAACACATGAAGGGTGGTATTATAGGTGGAATACCAGGTGTTGAATCAAACCCAGAAGACTATGAAATGTTAGAAGAAATGGGCGATGAGTACGACAAGGCTAGTAAGGTTATTAATTATGAACTTAATGAAATAAATAGAGAGATACGTAAAGCACCAGGTCAAGTTGAAAGTATAACTGTTGCAGTATTAATAAATAGAAAATCTTTACCTGGTGAAGAAATGACACCAGAAAAAGAAGAAGAAATTACAAATCTTGTATATGCAGCAACAGGTTTGGACACGCAAAATGTAAAGGTTAATGCAGAAGAGTTTGCAGATTCGGAAATTGGAATGGGTGTTGAAGGAGAGTTGGAAGAAGGAACAATGGGTTGGAAAGGCATATTAATAGCAGTAGTAATCTTAGCTTTAATATCTGGTGGAGCATTTTACTATGTTAGAAGAAAACAAGAAGAAGCAGAAAGAGAATTAGAAGAAGCTTTATTAGAAGAATCATTAGCAATAAGAAATCTAAAACAATCTAATTATGCTCAGGAATATGAAGAGATAGACTTAAATCCAGAAACAGAAGAATCACGCATGAAGGAACAGATTGATAAATTTGTAGATAAAAATCCGGATGCTGTAACACAATTATTAAGAAGTTGGCTTAATGAATAAAGGAGTGAGTAGATATGGCTAGAACTGAATTTACTGGTAGAGAAAAAGTTGCTGTTTTACTTATAGCATTAGGGCCTGAAAAATCAGCAGAAATATTTAAACATTTAAATGAAGAGGAAATGGAAGAAATAACATTACAAATTGCAAATATGAGAATGGTTTCTCCAGAAGAAAAAAGAGCTGTAATAGAAGAATTCTATCAAATAAGTCTAGCACAAGAATATATATCTGAAGGTGGAGTAAACTATGCTAAAGATGTTTTAGAGAGAGCTTTAGGTGAAGATGAGGCTATGAATATATTAAATAAATTGACTTCATCTTTACATGTTAAGCCTTTTGAGTTTGTGAGAAAAGCAGATCCAAGTCAACTCTTAAACTATATACAAAGTGAACATCCTCAAACAATAGCATTAATATTATCTTATTTAAATCCAGTTCAAGCGGGAGAAATTCTAGCAAGTTTACCAGAAGATATGCAGGCGGATGTTACAAAAAGAGTAGCTGTAATGGATAGAACTTCTCCAGATGTAGTTAAAAACATAGAAGCTGTACTTGAGAGTAAATTCTCCAGCATGATGTCAGAAGAACACACTAGTACAGGAGGTATTGAAGCTGTTGTAGACATTTTAAATACAATAGATAGAAGTACTGAAAAACATATTATGGATGAATTGGATATTAGAGATTTTGAATTGGGAGAAGAAATTAAAAGAAGAATGTTTGTGTTTGAAGATATCGTGGGACTTGATAATCAGTCAGTTCAAAGAATTATAAGAGAAGTTGATAACTCGAAATGGGCACTAGCATTTAAAAGTGCAAGTGATGCTGTAAAGAACGCTATATATACTAATATGTCCTCAAGATTAGTAGAAATGATTAAAGAAGATATAGAATTTATGGGACCAGTTAGAATTAAAGACATAGAAGAAGCTCAGCAAGAAATAGTAAATACAATTAGAAGATTAGAAGATGAACAACAAATAATAACTCCTAGGGGAGGAGATGAATTAATTGTCTAATATAATAAAATCCTTTAGAGTTATAGAGGATTCTTCTAAGAGAATAGAAAAAGTAGAAAATAAGGATAATGATAGTAGAAATATAGAATTAAGATCAGAAATGATTATAGAAGAAGCAGAAAAAGAAGCTGGAAAATTATTAGGACAAAAAAAGTTAGAAGCAAGTAAAATTCTTGAACAAGCTGAAGAAACTAAAAATAAGTTAATCACAGATGCTAAAAAAGAAGTGGAAAATTTAATAGAAGAAGCTGAAATGGAGTCTATAAGTATAAAAAAAGATTCACAGCAAGAAGGATATGAAAAAGGTCATTTAGAAGGATATAATATAGGATATGAAGAAGGTTATACTAATGGTGAAAATAAAGCTGGAAATATAATAGAAGAATCTTTAGTTATAAAAGAGGAATATAAGAAGAAAAAACAAAATGCTATTAAAGAAGCTGAAGCGGACATAATTAAATTAGTTACAAATATATATGAAAAGGTATTAGGCCAAAAACTAGAACATGATGAAAACCTAATAGTTGAATTGGTAGCTAATGGAATCAAGAACTTAGATCCTACAGAAAAACTAACGATTATAACTTCCGAAGAAGATTATGATATTCTACAAAAACATAAAGCTAGAATATTAGCTGAAGCCAGCTTAATAGATAAATTAGAAATGAAATATGATATAAATTTAGAAAAAGGAGATTCTATATTGGAAACTCCAAAGGGAAATGTAGATTTAAGTATAAAAAAACAAATGGAAGAAGTTAAAGCTCTAATAAATAAAATATTAAATAATGAGTGATAAAATGAAAGTAAATTTAGAAAAATATATAAAAAGTGTTGATGAGAAGAGATTTATAAAATATACAGGTGAAATAGCTCAAGTAACTGGACTAACCATAGAATCAAATGGTCCAATGGCAACCATTGGTGAATTATGTGAAATATACCCTCAAGATTCTAAGGTTCCGGTAATGGCAGAAGTGGTAGGATTTAAAGATGAGAGAATACTATTAATGCCTTTAGGCGAGATGACTGGAATCTCAAGTGGAAGTAAAATCGTTGGAACAGGTAGAAAACTAGAAGTTAATGTTGGAGACGACTTAAAAGGCAGAATATTAGATGGACTTGGAAATCCAATCGATGGATTAGGACCAATTAATTCTATGAAATATTATCCGGTTTCTGAAGTTGCCCCAAATCCATTAAAAAGAAAAATGATTAGTGAACCCTTAACCATAGGAGTTCGAGCAATTGATGGACTTTTAACCTGTGGAAAAGGACAAAGAGTGGGAATCTTTGCTGGATCAGGTGTTGGAAAGTCAACCCTTATGGGAATGATATCTAGAAACAGTACAGCAGATATTAATGTTATAGCCTTAATAGGTGAGCGTGGACGTGAAGTAAATGAATTTATAGAAAATGATTTAAGTGAATCTGGACTAGAAAGATCTGTAGTAATAGTAGTTACATCGGACCAACCTGCATTAATAAGAGTTAAGGGAGCTATGGTAGCTACAGCTGTTGCAGAATACTTTAGAGATCAAGGACTTAATGTAATGTTGCTTATGGATTCCCTTACAAGATTTTCCATGGCGCAAAGAGAGATAGGCTTAGCTATAGGAGAACCTCCTGTAAGTAGAGGATTTACACCTTCTGTATTTGCTGAGATGCCAAAGCTCTTAGAAAGAGCAGGAACCTCTGACAAAGGTACAATAACAGGTATGTATACGGTCTTGGTTGATGGTGATGATTTAACAGAACCAGTGACAGATACTGCCAGGGGAATATTAGATGGACATATTGTTCTTTCAAGAGATATTGCAAATTCAAATCATTATCCAGCAATTGATGTATTGGCTAGTATAAGTAGGGTAATGCCAAAAGTGACTTCACAAGAGCATATAGGCTATTCAAATAGTATTAAAGATATGATGGCTACTTATAGAGAAGCTGAGGACCTGATTAATATCGGTGCATATAAAAAAGGTACAAACAAAAAAATAGATAGTGCTATAGAAAATATTGATGATATTAATTCTTTTTTAAGGCAAGAAGTGGATGTAGCGCCTACATTTGAAGAGAGCTTAGATCAGATGAAAAAAATAAATGATAAAATTGGATGATTGGGAGGAAATGAATGAGTGGATATAAATTTAAACTTCAAAGAGTATTAGACTACAAAGAAACTCTTGAAGGACTTAAAAAGTCAGAATACGGTACTGCTATTCAAAAATTAAATGAAGAAAAAGAAATTTTATCCAATTATATTTCAAAAAAATCAGAAATTATAAAACAATTTAATACAATAGATGATAAAATAAATATTGGCTCATTTAGAACATACAACAATTATATTTCGGAAATAACAAATAGAATTAAAAAACAAGAAGAAAATGTTATGTATGCAGAAAGAGAAGCTATAAAAATACAGGAAGAATTATTAGAAGCAATGAAAGAAAAAAAATCTTTTGAAAAGCTAAAAGAAAAAGACTATAAAGAATTTATATTAGAAGAGAAGAGAGAAGAAGAGAAGATAATGGACCAAATAGTTACATTTAATACAAATACCCAATAGTAGGGGGAATTATATGAACTTAGTAGATGTAGATGAAAAAGCAGAATATGAAGATAATAAAAAGAAAAGAATAAATATAAAATCTCTATTACTTCTATTTTTTGTAATAATTCCTTTAATATTAATCATTATATTCTATAATAGAAATATAGGATTTAAAAACAGGGTTGATGGATTATTATCTAAAATGCCAGGAGTAGTAGGGGAATATTTCAAAGGAACTCCTACAGAAGAGGAGATAGTTAAAAGAATAGATTATTTAGCTAATCATTTTATTCAGGTTGAACCAAGTGTTGCAGCAGATAAACTTTATATTATAAAAAAGGAAGACCAAAAGTTATATTCTAGCATAATAAAGGGTATGAATAGAATATCTGCAGAAAAAACAGAAGATGTAGTATTAAAAGTTAGGGATATAGAATTAAGAAAAGATTTATTATCCTCAGCCTATGAAGATGCTATAGAAGATGAAAGGAATAGCTTTTTATCGGAAGTGTCTAGAATACAAGGCCAAGATATTAATCTAACAATTCAAGAGATTGAAAGAAAATTTGCTAGTAAAGACTTTCTAGATATACTAAAAGAGTTAAATGTTGAAAAAATGGGAGAGTTACTATATTATACAAATCTAGATATTAGAAACTATATATTAGATGATTTTAATCTTGAAAGAAGAATGAAAGTAGAATTAGAAATTAATAAAATAGCTGAAGAGAAAGATGCACTGTATGATTTAGCAAAATATTATGAAACAAAACCTGTAAATGAATTACTTGACTCTTTAGGTAGTTCGAATATGTATGATTTTGAAAAATTAGCTACTATTTATAGAAATATGTCTGTGGTTAAATCAGCAGAAATACTATCCGAGATAGAAGATGATGAATTTATAGAAGAATTGTTTATAGCAATATTAGCTGAGGATAATTTAATGGATTCAGAAATGCAATTGACAAGAGATATAAGTAGAACTATGGAATTTGTTAATGAATATAAGCAAAGAGTGTTAAAGTTAGTTAAAGTATATGGAGAAATGATACCAGCTCATGTTGGTGAGATTGCTGAAGAAATGATGGAAAATGATGAAACTATCACAATATTTGATTTTGATATAGATGAAAGTTATGAATTATCTGATAAAGTAATTATTATAGATATTCTTTCAGATTTAAAAAGAGATCAACTTTCAAAAGTGTTAGATTCTATGGAAGTGGATAAAGCTGCTAAATTGACAGAATTATTAGCAAAGCCCAAGGAAAGAACATATAATTAGATTGAAGGGAGGTGAAAAAATGAATGTGATGAATGCAAAAGTCAACCAAAAAAATGGAGATTCCCTATTTAATAGTATTATGAGTAAAAATAATAATTCGAATTCTTCTAAATTCAATAATATATTATCTAGTAAAGAATCTGATAATATGGAAACAAAGGAAAGCAAGAAGCGAGATTGGAGCAAAGAAAAACAGTTTTCTAAAAATTCTAAAGCAGAAGTATCAAAGAAAGAAGACAATAACAAAACTAAAGACAATTTAGATGAAGATAATCCAAAGTCTATTAATAAAGAATTAGAAAACTTATTAATGAGTTTAATTCAAATCATTGAAAATCCTATTCAGTTAAAAGATGTGGATTTAAATATGGAAGAGTCTGAATTATTAAATCTAATAGAGGAAAACTTAGAACTCTTATTAGAAACAGAGCATCTTCAAGATCTAGATTTAAATGGATTATCCAGAGAATTAACTGGTGAAGAAAATCTCTCAGAGATATTAGTGGCTGATAATGGAGATCTTTTAGATAAATTAAAAGAATTAATCCGAAATGACTCTAGTTTGGAAGTAGACTCTAAATATAAAGATATCAAAACAGATGAAGAAACAACAAGTGAAATTGAAACAAATAATCTGGGAAAAGAAGTTAATTTAAATTTAGAGACTGATAAACAAGAAAATCCTATTGAAAGTGAAGATGAAAAAGAACTAGAGGTCAAAGTTGAAAAGAGAGACAGTGGAAAAAGCGAAAAATCAGAAATAAAAGAAGAAACTAAAGTTGAAACTAAAAGCTCTGATGGAATTAGAACTGACATAAATACTGAAGTGAGAAGTAAATCTAATATGACAATGGATCCAGTGGTTAATGACTCTACGGAAATAGATGTTAATGAAGAAGATGTTATAAAACAAATAACAGACAAAATTCAAATTAATATGGGAGAAGGAACTTCTGAAATAAAACTCAGCCTAAAACCCAAAATCCTAGGTGATATGATTATGAATCTTCAAGTTACAGAAGGTGAGGTTGTTGCAAAAGTCTTTGTGGAAAACCATAAGACAAAACAAATAATAGAGGCAAACTTAGTGTTATTACAAGAAGAGATTAAAGATACTGGAATGGAAATAAAAACTTTTGAAGTTTTTGTAGGAAGTAATACAGACTATGAACAACCAAACCAAGGACAATCTAATTTCTTTAGTAAAAACAAGAAAAATAGATTTAAAGCTAATAAAGAAGATATAAATCTTATTTCATCCAACTATGAAGCTGGAACAATGGAAAACAATGGACCAAGCTTATTATTAGATGGGCAAAGTATGGATTTACAAGCTTAAGGAGGTATATAATGAATATTAAAAATAATAATTCTATAAAATATGAATTTGGAATTCATGATAAAGAAAAGCAACAGGGTACTATTAAAGCGAATGATGACTTAGGTAAAGATGCATTTCTACACTTGTTAACAACACAAATGGCAAATCAAGATCCATTAGATCCAATGGATGACAGAGAATTTATTGCACAATTAGCACAATTTAGTTCATTAGAACAGATGAGTAATTTAAATATTAAAGCCACAGATATGATTGATGCAATTGATAGTTTGAATCTAAATGAAATGGAAGCAAATATAGCACTTTTAACTGAGATTAATAAAATAAAAAATGGATTATCTAAACATTTAGGTATAGATCTAGATAAGATAGATAAAACAGATAAAACAGATGAAACAGATGAAAATGAGGAGACTAATAGTCCTAAAACAGCATCACTTCCAGAAACTATGATGGCTTATAGATTAAGAAAATAGATTAGAAGGTGAATACTATGAATGGAATGAATATTAGGAGACTAGAACAGAGACTTATTAATGCTAACTCAAAAAATAATAGTAATAAACCTAAAACCAAGGATTTTGGAGAAATACTAGACGTATTAAATGAAAAGGAAATTAAATTTTCTAAACATGCAAGGGAGAGATTGGTTAGTAGAAATATGGATTTGAATGATCAAGATTTAATAAAATTAAATTCAGCCTTTGATAGAGCAAAGGAAAAAGGAGTTAAGGATGCTCTATTTTTAATGGATGATCAAGCATTTATTGGAAATATTCAAAATAGAACTATAATAACAGCAATAGAACAGGATAGATTAAAAGACAATATATTTACTAATATAGATGGAGCAGTAATAATATAACTGGACCTTTTAGGAAGTTATTTAGGCTTGACTGATTGATAGCTTAAGA
>JARIDA010000109.1 GCA_029257065.1 Tissierellaceae bacterium
TTTCCCATACAACACCTACAATAGCCATTTAAACCCTTAGTCATAAGCGAATTTACATAAACTCTACTATATTATTAGTTGCCATTATGAATAAATTTGTGTAATAAAAGACCTCTTTTAATAACATGCCAATTAAAACTATTTAGTTCTTTTTAGTTTTCCATTACATTTTCCACAAATGTAGTTGTCGGTATTATTTACTAGTTTTGACTTCCTAACCCTAGTTATAACATTTTCACAATCCATACATTCTATCATATACTTAGCTTCATGTTTTTTCTTTGGTAGTCTATATCCATTATCATATGAGCCTAATCTAGATATATTATGTTGATAAGCCTTATTTACCGTCCTAGCATATGCTTGCCATTGTTTGCCATGGTTTATTGCACCCTTGCAAGCATGTAGTACCTCATGAATCATTGTTCCCATAACTGCCTTGTATCCATTGTCTAGGTGATACTCTGATATTGTAATCTCGCACTCATCAAACTCTTCTTTGTATCTTATATGTCCATAATAACTAGTCGCTTTATATGTTCTTACATTAGGGCTTATATTATGCTCTATCTTTATACCCAACCCTTCTACCTTTTCAATAGCTTTCTTTAGCATTTGATTCAGTTCTGACTTTCTTACTGATTTTATTTTCATTATCAACATCTCCTTTATTTGTTTTATCGTTAAGTTTATAAGTACACTTTATATCTTTTCTGACCTTGTGAGTACTATCATATATCAAACATTTCATATTGTCAAGAGTTTTTATAATCTTTATTAAAGTTATACTATAAAGACCAAAAGTATCATAGAGATTGAAACTTACACCATCTACTTATGTAGCAACATAAGAGTATACACTATCATATGGTATGGTATATAGTTTTAAGACTCATAAAGAATGACTACAACCCTTAGCATTGACTTTATCATCATTTACTCGGCTCTATGAAGTAGGCTGTTAGTATAGCGAATTAATTATGTAAAAGTTTTCTCGTCCAGAATAATTGCTTATAGGTACATAGCCTACTTACTCGGCTTTGAGAGTTGGGCTGTTAGAATAGTAAAATATTTTTCAAAAAAAATTCCCACCCTATTTAATTTAGTGTTTTCACTCGGCTCTGGGAGGGTCGCTGTTAGATAAGCGAAATATTTATTAAATTATATTACAGCTTCAAAAAAACCAAGTTTATAAAACTAAAGTGATAAAGTAGTAAAGTTATACAGTGCTAAAGCTTTAAAGTGTTAAAGTTATAACTTAATAAAGTTTAATAGCTAAAAAACTGAGGTCGTAAAATGAGTTTTAAGCACCTTAAAAAAAATATCTAATACTAATACATAGGAAGCCTAAAAAACTGTTTATAAGCCGTTCTGGTCGTTCTGGTGCTGTTTTATCACTTTATGATATATTTTAGTAATTTTATAAAAAAATACAAAGCCACAAAATCAAGTTTAAACACCTTTAAAAAATTTATTAATGCTATTACATAGATAACAAGTTAAAGTTCAAATTTGGGCTTGCTGTTCGTTCTGGTAGTGTTCTGGGCTAGTTATACCCACCATAATGTATGAAATTTAATGTAAAATACTTTAAAATAGTTTGAAATAGCTATTGACAAATGTATTCTTTAATGATATTATTAATATAGTGAATCAAACAAGTAACAAGTTTTTAAATTATTCTAAATTATAGCCTTATTAGTTGGTTGGCAACCAATAAAGAAAATTATAAAATACTTTAAAATAGTTTATGAAAAGTGTTGACAAAGTATCTAATCAATGATAGAATAAGTATACCGAATCAAAAACAAGTAACAAGTTTCAAACATTCTAACTTATAACTTATTAATTGGATAGTAACCAATAAAGAAAAACATTCTAAATTATAGCCTAAAATCTGGATGGCAACCAGAAAAAGAAATAACATTCTAAATTATAGCTGATTGATTGGATAGCAACCAATAAAAGCAGGTAAACACAAAAGATCAAGAGGTTTCAAATTTTTAAAAATAAAAAAAATGGAGGTAAAAAAATGTATTATATAATTGAACCATACAAGATGATAAACAATGAAAAGGTTATTTTAAAAGGGTTAGAGTTTCAAGATAAAGAAGATGCTAAAGCATATACAAGCAAATTAGAAAGCAAAGGGATAAAATATACGACTTTCATATTTGATAATGATGATTACTTATTAGAAAGATTAGAAAATAAAATGGGGGATGATGAAAAAATGAATTTAAGTTATAAGGGAATAAACAAAAATAATGGCTTTAGACATAGTGTGATAGGAAATATAAAAGATGAAGAAATAGAAATAGTAGAAAATCATTTATATAATAATAATATTGAATTTGATTCATTTGATGATATTTCAGGTAGTATTATTTATATAGAAGTAGAAGACAAAGAAGAACATGAAGATTTTAAAAATACAATATATAAAGAAATAAATGATAAGCTAAAAAAACTAAACAATTATTTCAAGTTATTGCTAAAAGTTGAAGATGAATCAGAACTTGAAAAAATAACTAATAAAATTGAAGAACTAAAAAAGTAATACTATTCTAAAATATTCTAAATTATAGCTTAAGAGGTTGGATAGCAACCGACCAATAAAAAAATAGGAGTTGTTAGAAATGATAAAAGTTAATAAAGAGTTAGCAGAAAAAGGGAAAAAGATATTAGAAAGTGAATTTTTAGACTATAAGGACTTAATTGTATTTATGGTAAAAGATACACCAGAAGAAAGCTTCAATGATATGATTAAAGATATATTTTTAGATGACTATATAGAAGAGATAAGGGAATATTTACTATATACAATATTAAAAGGTGCATTGTAAAAGATCAAGCCTTTTCAAATTTTTAAATCTGGAATTTCAGGAGGTGAAAAAATGAATATAAAAATATTAGATAAATACATGACATACTGCAAACTATATAATATATACCCAACCTTTCAAGGTCTGAAAGATTACAAATTAGATTATGACATGTTGCAGAATATAAGAAATAAAAAAAAATAAACTAAAAAAGGAGATTGAAAAAATGATTAAATTATGGATTACAAATTTAGGGAAATACAATGAGGGATATTTGGTATCTGAAATATTAAATGTACCATTTGGAGAAGGTGAACTTGAGGAAGTTCTGGAAGATATAGGAATTAATCAAGAGTATGAGGAATTTTTTATTTCAGACTATGAAAGTGAGTTAAATATTAATATATCAGAATATGCAAACTTAGAAGATTTAAATTATAATATAGATTATATCCAAAGTTTAACCGATGATATAGGACTTATAAACGGCATAATCGACCACTACACCGACGACTTGAACGACATCATACAAATATTAAGGGATGGGAACTACTCTATACTAGACGGTACTAGGACGGTTGAACATATAGGCATAGCATTAGCTGAAGAAATTTATTTAGTAGATACATCAACTTATATAAGTAGCTTTATAGATTATAGGCGACTAGGTGAAGAATCTGAATATAATTTAATAGATGGGGATAGAGCCTTGGAAGTATTCTAAACAGGTGATAAAGTCACAATATAAAGGAGGTGAGAAAATGGATATAATATATATAGGAAAATCAAACAAATTTTTAACATCTGGACATAAATATTATGCTTATGATTATGGACTAGATGATTATGGGAACTATCATATAAAGATAAGGGACAACGACAATAAAAATCATATTTTAACTAAAGACTTTATAAAATTATAAGGAGTTGAAAAAATGAAAAAAACTAAAAAAATAATCTTAGGGCTAGGAGTAATAACACTATTAACAACACCTATTTTTAGGGTAAACTATTTCATAGATAACAAGCTAGAAGCAAAAAACTATTCAATATTAACATTATTAATCGAAGACATAAAAGAGCAGGAACTAAAAAGTCATGAAATTATAGCTGGAAATATAAGAGATAGGATAATAGAAAACTATAATGATATTAAATATAATTAAAGCCTACTATACAAGATCAAGCCCTTTCAAATTTTTAAAAATAAAATAATAGGAGTGTTCAAGATGAAAAATAATAAAATAGATTTATTTGAATATGAGGAAGATTTTAGAATAGCATTAGAAAAACATGAGGATTTGGAAATTGTGTTGAGTCGCTTCCCTAAGTGGCTACTTGATTATCATGTTGGGACTTCTGGAGATAGTCAGGTAAGCGACCTTATAGAAATGGAAGGCATCGAAGAGTTAGACTATGACAACGGCAAGCCTTTAAAATTGATTGAGTGGCTAAATGGTGGATATTACGATATGAATTTTTTAGATAATCAGGAAAAAATATTTAATGATTATATAGACTATCTAAACGACTATATTAATATAGTAGATTATTTAGTAACTAATACCGATTATACAGTTGACCCAATAGCCTCAGACGGTTACATTAATATATATGATATAATACATGGAATAGACGATAAAGTCGTTGTAGGGCGACATCTGGAGGACTCAAAGCCCTATATAATAGAATATGCAGAAGATGGACAGGATTATTTTATGATAGATGATAATAAGTTTTTTATAAATGAATTTTTAAGACTAAATATATAAAGGAGCTGGAGAAATTGAAAGAGTGCGAAAAAATAATATTGAAAGATAGTTTAAACAAAGCCTATAAACTATTAAAGGAATTTGACGACCACAAAAAACAAGGCTCAACAGCCTATCAAATTATTTATGAACTAGAAAACATTAACATTTTTTTAGATATACCCTTTAGAGATTAAAAATAAAAAATGGAGTTGGTAAAAATGGATAGATATATTTTAGATAGTTATATAATAAATTGTAATAACAATGATATTAAACCTAACTTGGACAACCTAAAAAAGTATAAACTAGATGAAAAGTTAATTGAAGAAGTAGAAAAACAGATAAAAAAAGGGAGATGCTAAAAAATGAATATATATATACTAGATTTATTTAATGAAAACATTTCAGATGCTAACATTGTAGACAGCTGGGAAGATTTAAAGGACTATAAAAAATATTGTTTTAATGATGATATGATATATCTAATAAACGACTACCTAAGCAACTACAAGCACCACAAAGAAAAAGAAATTAAGGCAATGCTGGAAGATAAGGAAGTAGACTTTACAAGCCTTAATATCCTATCTGGTGCAAGGTTTGGCAATGATTATATAGAATATATAACAGGACTAGAAAAAATAATTGATAATATGGTAAATTATTTCAGATTATAAAGTTGATTACAAAAGATCAAACCTTTTCAAATTTTTAAAAATAATAAATGGAGATGATAAAATATGTTTAAATACTCTTATAAGCATCTAGAAGCGAAATATAATTTCATAGGGCTAAAGTTGGACTTTAAGATAAGGGGAAGTTATGGATATAATATATTAGATAGTGAGGGCAAAAGTTTATATGTATTTAAGACAAGGCAGGAAGCAGAAAAAAAAGTTGATGAATTAATAGAAGATATGAAAATAAAATTATAGGAGTGGAGAAAATGAAAAATATAAATGTTAAAAATTTAAATACACCTCAAGGAAATAAAGCACCTAATCAATTTATAATAAGGTTAGAAAATAAAGTTATATTTAAATCTTATGAAAGTAATATAGTAGAGATTGACTCTATAAATAAGGTTATTAAATTAGACAAAGATTGGAAATATAGCAGTACTACAACAAGATATTTAAATATATTTTTTAAAGAAATAGATTTCAATATAAGAAATACCGACTTAGAAAGCCAAGATGAAATATTAATAGATGGAGTTAGTTACCAGATAATAAAATTATAATAATGATATAATAATTTAAGCTATGGGAAAAAATCCTATAGCTTTTTTTATTTATCTAATTTTAATAAGTTGACTACAAAAGATCAAGCCTTTTTAAATTTTGAAAATCTGGAATCAATAATATTATATCTAACATTTATATAATTAATACAATTATAGCATATTGATTTTTTCAGTTAGAAAAACACTAACTAAAAAAAGTTGAAATGATTTATAAAGTAGTCTGATAGTAATTTAAGATATGATATAATATTGTAGCAGGATTTAAAATAATATAGTCTGGTGAAGTCGCTGAACAATTTTATTTATTGATTCCAGGTTGTAGAATAATAATATAATATAATAAGTTGGACTAGTTGAGTAGGAAGGGAGATTTTAATTTGGTATGGTATAGTCTGGAAACTGATTTTAAAATTGATATGGTGGAGTTGGTGGAGGTGGTAGGTATATTATATAATAAAATCTGGCATTAATAAATTTGAAATCAATATTAATTATTCTTTAGTTGGAAATAATAAAATAGTATAGTAATTGGTATATTAATAACTTAAATTAATTTTATAAAACTTTTTTAATCTCCACGAACTAGAAATTCCAGCCTAAAAAATAATCAAATTTAAAAAATTCTGCACCAACTCCACCAGATGCAGAACTAGAATTATATCTATAATATAAAATTGATTTCAAATTAATTTATAGCCCTATAATAATATCAATCATATAGCCATATAAACTAAATTATACGG
>JARIDA010000124.1 GCA_029257065.1 Tissierellaceae bacterium
TTATATGGAGAAATATTAGAAAATGCTATTGCTTGTGGAATTGGAAGAGTTGATGCTAAAACTATAGATAGAATAAATATAAAAGAAAGCTCTAGAGTGGCAATGAAATTTGCTGTTGAAAATATAAGAGATAGGGATAATAATAATATAACTCCAGATTTTTTACTTGTAGACGCAGAAGTAATTGATCTTAATATTAATCAAGAATCTGTTATTAAAGGAGATGATAAGTCTCATACAATAGCATGCGCATCAATAATTGCAAAAGTATATAGGGATAATTTATGTCAGGATTGGGATAAAGAATATCCTGGTTATAATATAAAGCAGCATAAAGGGTACGGAACTAAGGAACATAGAGAAAATATAAAAAACATAGGACCATCAAAAATCCATAGGATAAGTTTTTTAAAGAATATTCTAAAGAGGTGATAGATTTGGATATAAATAATTTATTGTTAAATTATATAAGTCGAAATATACCTAAGGAAAATTTTCAAGAGAATAGTGTGTTTCAAGGTGAAATTCTAGATATTCAAGGAGATATAGTTTTTTTAGAAATAATGGGAAAAGGTGTTATTCAAGCAGAATCCAAATTGGACTTAGAAGATATGATAGGTGAAAAAATAAAATTTGTGATTAGCAATAAAGATGGTAATAAAATAGAGATCAAACCTTTAATAGAAAATTCTTTAAAAGACTTTGTAGATGAAAAAGATAGTTCTATATTGAAAATTTTAAAAGACTATAATATTAAAGAAACGGATTTAAGCAAAAAGCTAATAAAAAATTTAATGAAATATGATATTCCTTTAAAAGATAATGTAATAAATGAGGCTATAAAAACTTTGGATAAAATAATTGAATTATCTGCAGGAGAATATAAAGGATTAGAATTTATTGATAAGAATATAGAAAAGTTAGATCGAAATGCAGATAAATCAGATATAAATATGGAAAAAGAAATTGGGTTAAATGAAAATCAAAATTCTTCATCTGAAAAATTAACTACTAAAACTGAAATAAGGGATTTAATGGAACAATTACCATTTATAAAGAAAGAATTATTAACAGATATAAAAAAAATCTTAGTATCTCATAACCCAGACAGAAAGGAAATGGAATTAGGAGAAGAAATAAAGACTATTTTTAAAAATTTTAATATAGAAGCAGAAGAGGAAGAATTACTAGATATAATAAGTCTATTAACTAAAAATAAAGTTAAACCATCTGTAAACAATATTAAAAATTTAAAAGAACTCATAGATGATCCTATTGAATTTGCTAAAACATTTCAGATGTTAAGAGATAAAAGTCAAGTTAAAGATTTTAAACCAGTTTATCAGAGAGAAGAGACGATTTTAAATGAAGGAACAGAAAAGAATAAAGATATCGTAAAAAACATATTTGATAAAGATATAGAAAAACTTGAAAGTTTTAGTAAAAATCTAAAAAAAGAAGAGACGATTCAGTTAAAAGAAAAAGTTGAATTTATTAAAGATTTAAATAGAGAAATATATTTCCACTTTATTCCATTAAATGTAGGTGAAAATAAGTTAAATGGTCTTATAAATATAATTAAAGACAGGAAAAGAGAGAGAAGTTTTAAAGAGGGAATAAATATATTTATAAGTTTAGATACAAATAATTTAGGTAATATAACAGTTTCATGCCAAGCTAAACAAGATGATTTAAATATAAAAATAGGAATTGACAATAATGATATTGAATTATTTGAAAGGAAAAAAGAAACTTTAATAGATAGAGTAGAAATATTAGGACTTAATATTTCTAAATTAGAATTTACTTTTAAAGATGAAGTAAATATAAATAATAGCTTAATGTTAAATGAAAGTCCTATACATTTTTTAGATATAAAGGTGTGATAGTATGTCAGACAAAAAAACAAAAAAAGCAGCAGCCCTTTCCTATGATATAAACAGTGAAGCACCAAAGGTAATTGCAAAAGGTGAGGGAATAGTAGCTGAAAATATATTGAAAAAAGCAGAAGAAGAGAATATTATTATTTATGAAGATAGTAATCTAGTAGAAAGTTTAATTCAGTTGGATTTAAATGATCAGATACCAGAAGAACTTTATCAAGCGGTTGCGGAAATAATATTCTATGTCTATAGCTTGGATCAAGAGAAGGGAAAAAAGTTGCATGAATAATAGAAAAATTGGAGACAAGGGTGAAAGCATAGCTGTTGAATATTTAAAAGGTAAAGAATATAGAATATTAAAGAGAAATTATCAAGTTAGATCTGGAGAGATTGACATTATTGCATATGATAAAAATATTTTAGTTTTTGCAGAGGTTAAAACTAGAAACAATATTAACTATGGATATGCATATGAATCAGTAAATTATAATAAGCAGAGAAAAATAATTAAAACTTCATTACACTATTTAACTAAGTATAAAATCAGAGATATACAAGTTAGATACGATATTATAGAAGTTTATCTAAAAAATGAGGGGAAAATTAATCATATAGAAAACGCATTTATACTAGAATAAAAGGATACCATTGTTAAAAACTAAATGGTATCCTTTTTTATTGAGATATTTTAAATAGATTACATATCAAAAGAAATCTTATCATAATTGATACTAAATTAAATAAAAAAATAATTATTCTGAAAAATCTGAAAATATATGATATTATAGAAAGTATGAAAAATATTATTATTAATTAAATATAAACAATAAAGGAGCAATACTATGTATTCGAAAATTAAAACTTGTACTCTACAAGGACTGGAAGGCAATATAATTGAAGTGGAGAGTGATTTGTCTAATGGATTACCCCAATTTAATATAGTAGGCCTAGCTGATACCTCTATTAAAGAGTCTAAAGAAAGAGTAAGAACTGCCATTAAAAATAGTGGATATGTATTTCCTTTAAACAGAATAACCATTAATTTAGCACCGGCAAATTTAAAAAAAGATGGGTCACAACTAGATTTAGCAATTGCTATAAGTATATTGAAATCATCTGAAACAATATTAAAACCCATATCAGAAGACATAATATTTATAGGAGAATTGTCTTTAGATGGAAGAGTAAATAGAGTAGAAGGTGCTTTACCCATGGTTATTTCCATGAGAAATCATGGAATAAATAAATGTATAGTTCCCTTTGAAAATAAAGATGAATGTGCAGTTGTGGAAGATGTGGAAATAATACCAGTTAAAAACTTATCAGAAGTTGTTAATTATCTAAATGAGGATCTGGATATATTAAACTATAAAGTAATAAATTATGAAGATATAAAGAATAAATCTATTCATAATCTTGATTTTGCAGATATGAAAGGGCAAATAGGACTTAAGAGAGCTCTTGAAGTTGCAGCTGCAGGATTTCATAATATATTAATATTAGGTCCACCAGGTTCAGGAAAAACTATGGCTGCTAAAAGATTACCAAGTATAATGACGGATCTTGATTTTGAAGAAGCTATAGAGGTAACTAAAATTTACAGTGTTTCAGGTTTATTAAAAAAAAATGCTTTAATAAAAACAAGACCTTTTAGAGCTCCACACCATACTGCATCAGCAGTATCATTAATAGGAGGTGGAAGGATACCTAAACCAGGAGAAATATCTCTTGCTCATAATGGAGTATTATTCCTAGATGAAATGCCAGAGTTTAATAAAAATGTATTGGAAGTCTTAAGACAACCTTTAGAAGATGCTGAGGTCACAATATCAAGAGCTAATGCAACACTTACATATCCCAGTGACTTTATGCTGGTAGGGAGCATGAACCCTTGTCCATGCGGGTACTATGGAGATCCCTTACACAATTGTACATGTTCACAAAGAAGTATAGACAATTATTTAAAAAAGCTTAGTAATCCTCTATTGGATAGAATTGATATTCATGTGGAAGTAGCACCGGTTTCATATGAAGATTTAAAAAGTGAATATAAAGAAGAAAACTCTAACTCTATTAAAGATCGAGTGATAAAAGCTAGAGAGAAACAAAAAATAAGATTCAAAGGATTAAGTATAAATACTAATTCACAAATACCGGATAGAAAAATCAGAGAAATTTGTAAATTAAATAAAGAATCTGAAGAAATAATGAATATGGCTTTTAAAAAATATAAGTTCTCAGCTAGAACTTACAATAAACTTCTAAAGGTGGCTAGAACTATTGCTGATCTAAATGATTCTGATGATATAGAAAACAACCATATATTGGAAGCAATTAGATATAGGAGTGTTGATAATAAATATTGGGAATAAATGTAAAGTATACAGATAATATTCAATGACTTGATTTTACAATGAATTTGTTATAACATATATTATTGGAGACTTTAGTTAATATTATGAAAATTAAGTTTAAAGTTATTTATATTCTATATCTATATATTTTACAAACTAAAATTTAATTATGGATGGGGGATTACTGTAATGAAAATTGATGACAGATCCGTGCTTATATGGTTAAATAGTTTGAGTATAAATAATAGGACGATAGATAAATTGTTACTAGGATTTGAAAAGATAGCGGATATTTGGTATTGTGAAAAAAACAAAATAATAAATATGCCAGGAATTAGACAGACTGTTAAGGATAGGATAGTAAGAAATAGAACCCATTCATATCTGGAAGATTATTTTGAGAAAATAAATAAAAATAATATAAATGTCTTAGTTAAATTAGACGAAAACTATCCTGAGAGATTAAAACATATATATGATAGTCCAAATGTTATTTACTATAAAGGTGAAGGATTAAAAAATGAGATTTCAATTGGAATTGTAGGTTCAAGAAAGTCCACAGATTATGGTAGATGGGCTTGTGAAAAATTTACATCAGAGTTAGTAGATTTGGACGTTACTATTGTAAGCGGATTAGCTTTAGGTATTGATACTATTTCACATAGAAAAACATTAGAGAAAAATGGAAAAACCATAGCTGTTCTTGGAAATGGTTTAGACAATATTTATCCCAAAAGAAATACTGATTTATATAAAGAAATAGAAGAAAAAGGAACTCTGTTAACAGAATTTCCTGTGGGAACTCCACCACTGGCATATAATTTTCCACAAAGAAATAGAATTATATCTGGATTGGTAAGTGGAATTGTTGTTATAGAGGCTCAAGAGAAATCAGGTTCTTTAATAACAGCCCATCATGCATTAGAACAGGGAAAAGATGTATTTGCTGTGCCTGGGAATATAAATAGTTTGTTTAGTAAGGGTACTAATCAGTTGATTAGAGATGGTGCAAGACCTCTAATGGAGATAGAAGATATAATTGAAGAAATAATACAATTAAAAGAAATATATGAAAAGAATAATAAAAAGGAATTAGATTATTCGGAGTATAGTGAAACAGAATTAAAAATAATAAAGATAATTGAAAAAGGGCCTATTCATTCAGACCAGCTAGTGTATAAATTAAATATGAATATTTCCAGTATTAATACAATGCTAATAGGTTTAGAATTAAAAGGCATAATAGAAGAAGGATCAAATGGAGTTTTTATGATGAGTTAATTACGGAGGTGCAAGTTTGAGTAAAAGTTTGGTAATTGTTGAATCACCTGCAAAGGCAAAAACAATTGGTAATTTATTAAATAAGAAAAAATACAAAGTTGTTGCATCTGTTGGTCACATTAGGGACTTGCCTAAAAGTACTTTAGGCATAGATGTAGATAATAATTATGAACCGAAATACATCACTATTCGAGGAAAAGGTCCAATAGTGGCAGAATTGAAAGCAGAAGCTAAAAAGTCGGATAATATTTTATTAGCAACTGACCCTGATAGGGAGGGTGAGGCTATATCATGGCATTTAGCACATATATTGAAAATAGATGACAAGGATAAAGTTAGAGTGGAATTTAATGAAATAACTAAAGAAGCTATAAATAAAGCTATAGATAATCCAAGAAGAATAGATATAGATTTAGTTGATGCACAGCAAGCAAGAAGAATTTTAGACAGATTAGTAGGATATAAAATAAGTCCTCTTTTGTGGAAGAAAATAAGAAGAGGATTAAGTGCAGGAAGAGTTCAATCTGTAGCTGTAAAATTAGTTTGCGATAGAGAAGAAGAAATAGATGTATTTATTCCAGAAGAATATTGGAGTATACCAGCAATATTAAAAAAAGATGATAAAACATTTGATTCTGAATTTTATGGAATAGAAGAAGATGGGAAAGACAAGAAAATAGAATTGTCGAATGAAGAAGAAGTAAATGAAGTAGTTAATAATATGGATAAAGAAAAGATGATTGTTAGAGATGTAAGGAAAGGTCAAAGAAGAAGAAATCCATATAGACCTTATACAACAAGTACATTACAACAAGACGCATATGGAAGATTGGGTTTTACAAGTAGAAAAACTATGGTAATAGCTCAACAGTTATATGAAGGTATTAATATTAAAGGAAAAGGAACTGAAGGTTTAATAACATATATGAGAACAGACTCTACTAGGATTTCGGATGAAGCTATAGGGACTACTGTTAACTATTTAAAGAAAAACTACGGTGAAGAATATAGTCAACCAAGAAACTACTCAGGGAAAAAGAAAAAAGAATCTCAAGATGCACATGAAGCTATAAGACCTACACTAGTAACAAGACATCCAGCAGAGATAAGAGATTCATTATCCGAAGATCAACATAAATTATATAAATTGATATGGGAAAGATTTGTAAGTTCCCAGATGACACCTGCAGTTTATGATACTATATCAGTTAATGTAACAACTAATGGATATATATTTAGATCAAGTGGTTCTATATTAAAATTTGATGGTTTTTTAAAGGTATATGGAACAAATCATAGTGAAAAAGATAAAGAAATCACAGAATTAAAAGAAGGAGATTTAGTAGGATTAGAAAAGCTTGATCCAACACAGCATTTTACTAAACCACCAGCAAGATTTACTGAAGCTTCTCTAATTAAAACATTAGAAGAATTAGGGATTGGAAGGCCAAGTACTTTTGCACCTACTATAGGAACAATAGTTTCTAGAGATTATGTAGGATTCGATCAAAGATCATTTGTGCCAACAGATTTGGGCATATTAGTAAATGATCTCTTAACTGAGTATTTCTCCGATATAATTAATGAGCAGTTTACAGCACAATTAGAAGAAAATCTAGACGATATTGCAGAGGGAGAGAAGAAGTGGCGAGAGGTTGTTGGAGGTTTTTATACGGAATTTGCAAAGATTTTAGAGGTAGCAGAAGATGAAATAAAAGAGATGGAAATAAAAGACGAAGTAACAGATGAGATTTGTGAAAAATGTGGTAAAAATATGGTTATAAAACATGGAAGATATGGAAAGTTCTTAGCATGTCCTGGATATCCAGAGTGTAAAAACACTAAGGCAATAGTTGAGGAATTGGGAATTGAATGTCCTAAATGTGGAGATCAAATTATTAAAAGGAAATCTAAAAGAGGCAGAGTTTTCTATGGTTGTAATGCTTTTCCAGATTGTGATTTTGTTTCTTGGGATGAACCAATTAAAGAAAAATGTCCTGAGTGTAATGGTCTACTGACTAGAAGAAGAACTAAATCCAAAGAAACAACTAAATGTTATAATGAAGAATGTGGCTATGAAAAAATTGAAGAAAGATAGGAAGTGTTTAGTATGAAAGAATTATTGAAAAAAACAAGAAGGTTGAATAAAAAA
>JARIDA010000022.1 GCA_029257065.1 Tissierellaceae bacterium
ACTATAGTATACTTATAAAGTTAGATTAAAAGCTGTGAAGTAGTTATGTGTATAAAAGAATATAAGTTTTTATTATATAGTTTTGGAAATAATTATTTAAAATTCAGTAAGAAAATAGCTAACTACCATTTTGAAGATGGTGGTTTTTTTAATGGGTAAAAACAGATGAAAAGAGGTGAAAGATATGGAAATGAATATAGTAATAGGAGTATTAATCTTATTTGTAATAACAACATTTACTAATGTTTTAGCAACTTTAAAAACAATATTAATGTCTAAAAAAATAATGAATCCAGTTTATTTACTTGTGTTTTTAGATGGTATAATATTTACCACAATTATAAGCAAGGTTGCAAATTCAAATGGAATTGAATTTACAATAGCCTATGCACTAGGAAAGACAATAGGTGTTTTAATAGGTGGTAAAATTGAAGATAGACTTGCTCTTGGAATAATTGAGGTAGATTTATTTCTTAATGACGAGAAAAAAGCTTCAGGTATAGCTCAAAAACTGAGAGAAACAGGTTATACTGTGAACAACTTTAATGTTGGAGGAAATAATGAGGCGGAAAGATATCAAGTAGAAGTTGTTATGAATAGAAAAGAATTTAAAGTACTTGAGAGTATAATAAATGATTTTGATGTAAAAAATCCAACTTTAAAAATAAAAACATTGAATAAAGTAGATGGAAAAATTACAACTACTAGACTGAAAGAGGTAATAGGATAGACTTTAATCTAGTAATGGAGAAGTATTAAAGATCAATAAAATCTAGAAATAAGATTTTGAATTAGTTTTAAGTATAGATTTTATTGAATTAAATATTTTTTAAAACTAATTAAAATAAATCTAATTAGTTTTAAAAAATATTTAATAAACAAAAGAACTAAGAGCTGAGGCAATTGCCTCAGCTCTTAGTTTTAATTATATATATTAATTATTTTATTTTTAATTCTTGTTTGTTTTCCCATAATCCATGGATATTACAGTATGATGTTGCAAGTATAGTTCCAGGTTTATCAGTTTTAAATCTAGTTAAAACATCTGGTTCTGTGAATACTTCTGATTCTCCATGAGCGGCAAAATCATAAGTACCTATTTCAATTGGGAAATTTCCACCTTCTGGTTTAAAGTATACTTTAATCCATGAAATATAATGCTCTAAAGTATTTGGATGTGCTTCCCCTTCACCTATAGAAACATTAACTTCTACTATCTCTCCTGCTTCAACTGATTCAGGTGCTGATATAGTTGGCACGTGTTTCTCATTTTTCCAATCTCCTGATTGATACATATTACTTAAATTTGACATAATATAACCTCCATTTAATTTGTTTAAAAACTAATCCAAATTGACCTTACAAGTTATATATACCCATGAAATAATATAATATGCAAAAATAAAATACAAATTTTTAAATTTAGAGTATAATGGAATAGAGGAGAGATAAAATGAAAGAGATTGAATTAATAGCTACTTCTACATTTGGTTTAGAGGCAGTAGTGAGAAGAGAATTAGAAGCATTAGGATATAAAGACTTTGAAACTAAGGACGGAAAAGTTACATTCAAAGCGGGTTTAGAAGACATACCAAAAACAAATCTTTGGTTAAGAGTAGCAGATAGAGTATTATTAAAAATGGGAGAATTTAAAGCATTTACTTTTGATGAATTATTTGAAAAGACAAAGGCACTTCCATGGGATGAATGGTTACCTGAAGATGCAAATTTTATAGTAGAAGGAAAAAGTATTAGGTCTAAATTATATAGTATATCTGATTGTCAAAGAATAGTTGAGAGAGCTGTTGTGGAAAAACTAAAAACAAAATATAAAGATATTACATGGTTTCCAAAAACAGGACCTAGATATACTATAGAGGTTGCTCTATTAAAAGATGTGGTAACCCTTACAATAGATACTTCAGGTGCGGGACTTCATAAAAGAGGTTATAGACAGAGACAGGGTGATGCTCCAATAAAAGAAACTTTAGCAGCAGCTATGGTTCAGTTATCATATTGGAATAAGGATAGATTTTTATTTGATCCCTTCTGTGGTTCTGGAACTATAGCAATAGAAGCAGCTATGATAGGTAGAAATATTGCACCAGGACTTGATAGAGAATTTGATTCAGAAAAATGGGATGTTATAGATGGGAAATATTGGAAAGAAGCTAGAAAAGATGCATTTAAAGCAATAGACTATGATTCAAGACTGGATATATTAGCATGTGATATAGATGTTAGAGCCGTAGATACAGCTATAGATAATGCTTCAAGTTTAGGGTTGGAAGATGATATTGCTTTTGTGACAAAAGATTTTAGGGATATTGAGTTAAAAGATGAATACGGAGTAGTAATAACAAATCCTCCTTATGGTGAGAGAATTGGAGAAGGAGAGGATGTTACAAGATTATATGAAGATCTAGGTCAAAAGCTTAACTATCTAGAAACTTGGTCAAATTACATTATAACTTCAGACAAGCAATTTGAAAAGAAATATGGTAAAAGAGCGGATAGAAAGAGAAAACTTTACAATGGAAGAATAGAGGTTGATTATTACCAATATTATGGTCCAAGACCTCCAAAAGGTCAACAAAATAAGTAATGATATAAAATAATTGGCAAATACTGAAGAATTAATATGCCTTTCAAAAAAGCAAAATATGGTGTATAATTTATATGGACATTTAAATTCCAGTATATTGCCAATTGTCTGATATTTCTATATTAATCATAGTATATTACTAGAAATTATTACTATTATAGGATAAAATAGGATTAATAAAATAAATTACATGGGGGATTTAAATGTTGAAATTAGATAACTCTAAAGAGTATAATAATAGATTTAAAGAGTATTATAAATTAAACTACCATGTTTTAGAAAGTATGGCAGATTGGGTTAGAGTAATAGATGTGCATGGCAAGGTAATCTATGCAAATAAAGTTATGAAAAAAGCATTAGGGGATAATATAATTGGGACTAAATGTAATGTCCATTGTATTCAAGAAACACCTTGTTGTTTTTGTATAGTTGAAAGAAGTATTTATGCTGATGAAGTCATACAAAAAGAAGAAATATTGGATGGAAAATATTATTCTGTTAAGTCTTCGCCGGTTAAGGACAATGATGGAAATATAATAGCTGCTGTTGAAGTTTTTAGGGATGTATCCAGAGAGAGAAAATTAGAACAGAAGCTTAGAACAAAAAACGAGAAGATGAGTCAAGATTTGGATACTGCAAAGAGAATTCAAGAGAAAATCCTTCCAGAGTCTGGTAAGTTAGGAAATTTAAAATTAGATTTTTTATATAGACCTTCAGAGATGTTAAGTGGTGATATGTTTGATATTTTTCATATTGACTCTGATAATATAGGAATATATATATCAGATGTATCAGGTCATGGAGTAACAGCATCAATGATGACCATGTTTATAAGACAAAGTATGAGATTTATTAAGGATGAAATATTAAGTCCATCCATAGCATTATCAGAGCTACATAGAAGATTTTGTACATTACAATTAGATATAGATAAATATTTCACTATATTTTATGGAGTTTTCAATAAATCTACCTATGAATTTAAATATGCAAATGCAGGTCATAATAGTATTCCACTTAGGATTAATGATGCAGGAATAGAGGCATTAGAAATCTCTGGTTACCCTATATCCTTATTATTTGATAATATAAGATATAAGGAAAAGAAAGTTAAGTTGGATATAAATGATAAGATACTTCTATACACTGATGGAGTAACAGAAGTTAAAGATTTAGAAGGATCTGAATTTGGGATTGATAATCTGATAAATATTTTGAAGGAAAATGATGAAAATATATTATCTAAAATAGAAAAAAAGATATTTGATTATGGTAAAGGTATTCAAGAAGATGATTTTGCTCTTATGCTATTAGAGGTTTTAAAATAAAATGTTAATTTCTAACAATTTGTTAGAGAAAATATAGAATTATTTAATCAATAGAGAGGAGAATATGAATGAGTTTTGAAAATTTATTATTTAAAAAAGAGGGAAATATAGGTGTTTTATCTATTAATAGACCTAAAGCATTAAATGCTTTAAATTCACAAACATTAGATGAATTAAATGGAGCTATTGATGAAATTGAAAAGAATGATGAAATTCATGTATTAATTATAACAGGAGAAGGTAGATCTTTTGTAGCTGGAGCAGATATAGCTGAAATGAAATCTTTAAATGCTATAGAAGGTAGAGATTTTGGTGATAAGGGACTTAAAGTATTTAGAAAAATAGAACTTATGACAAAACCTGTAATTGCAGCTGTAAATGGTTTTGCACTTGGTGGTGGATGTGAACTATCAATGGCTGCAGATATAAGAATAGCTTCAGAAAAAGCACTATTTGGACAACCAGAAACAGGATTAGGAATAATACCAGGTTTTGGTGGAACTCAAAGATTACCAAGAATTGTAGGACAAGGAAAAGCTATGGAATTAATTTTAACTTGTGATAATATTTCTGCAGATGAGGCTTTTAGAATTGGTCTTGTTAATAAAGTAGTTGCACCAGAAGATTTAATGGAAGAAGCAATGAAAATGGCTGGAAAAATAGCATCAAAAGGACAAATAGCAATAAGATTTGCTAAAGAAGCAATTAATAGAGGAATTGAAACAGATATTGAAACGGGTATTGTAATAGAAAAAGAACTATTTGGACTAACTTTTTCAACTGAAGATCAAGAAGAAGGTATGAGTGCATTTTTAGATAAAAAAGATCCTGATTTTAAATTAAAATAAATAGTTAGCTAATCAAATTAAAATAAATAGGAGATGATTTAATGAAAAAAGTAGGAATATTAGGTTGTGGAACTATGGGTAGTGGTATTGGTCAAGTTTGTGCACAATCAGAGATGGAAGTAGTAATGTGGGATATTAATGACGAATTAGCTACAACATCTAATATCGAAGGTTCACTGCAAAGACAAGTGGATAGAGATAGAATGGAACAATCAGATATGGATGCTGTAATGGGAAGAATTTCAGCTACAAGTAATATGGAAGAATTAAAAGATTGTGACATTGTAATTGAAGCTATTGTTGAAAATATGGAAATAAAAAGAGATACATTTAAGAAATTAGATGAAATATGCGATGAGAAAACTATATTAGCAACAAATACATCATCACTTTCAATAACAGATATAGCGAATGCTACAGAAAGAGAAGATAAGGTAGTGGGAATGCACTTCTTTAATCCAGTTCCAGTAATGAAGCTAGTGGAAGTTATAAAAGGTATACATACTTCAGAGGAAACTAGAAAAGAAGTATTTGAACTATCAGAAAAACTGGGAAAAACTCCTGTAAATGTGGAAGAAGCACCAGGATTTGTTGTAAATAGAATATTAGTTCCAATGGTAAATGAAGCTATTGGTATTTTTGCAGAAGGAATAGCATCAGCTGAACACATTGACGAAGCTATGAAATTAGGAGCTAATCATCCAATGGGACCATTAGCACTAGGAGACTTAATAGGCTTAGATGTGGTACTTGCAATAATGGATGTTTTATATGAAGAATTTGGAGACTCAAAATACAGAGCTCATCCATTATTAAGAAAAATGGTAAGAGGGAATATATTAGGAAGAAAAACTAAAAAAGGTTTCTTTGAATATTAAGAAATAAGTTAAGGACTATAGGATTAAAATCCTATAGTCCTTTTTTAATATTCATTAAACTGCAGTTGATTCAACTTCTAGTAAACTTTCTCCTAATTCATTTATATTTCCAGCCCCCATTGTTATAACAAGGTCATTAGGTTTAAGATTATCTATTAAATAGTTTTTAATATCTTCAAAGCTATTTAAGTATATAGCTTTTGTATTTTTAATAGCATTTACTAAATCCTTAGAATGTACTGATCCATCATCTAACTCTCTAGCAGCATAAATATCAGTAATTATAGCTATATCAGCATTAATAAAAGCTGATGAGAAAGAATTGAATAACTTTTGAGTACGTGTAAATGTATGAGGTTGAAATACACAAAAGATCCTGCCCTCAGTAGATTTTCTAATTGCATCTAAGGTGACTTTGATTTCTGTTGGATGATGTGCATAATCATCTAGTATTTTAACATTTTTATAATAACCCTTAAATTCAAGTCTACGTTGAACACCTGAATAATTAGCTAGGTTTTCTCTTATAGTATTAATATCAACTCCATAAATGGAAGATGCTGCAATACTTGCAAGTATATTATACACATTATGCTTTCCAATTAAATTCACTTTAATACTAGATTTATAATTATTATCAATATATAAATCAAATTTTGTTGAATTATTATCATAAGAAATATTTCTAGCTGAAAAATTAGAAATTGTATCAATACCAAAAGTAACTACTTTACCCTTGGTTCTATTTATAATTATATCCTTGTTAATATCGTCATTATTTATTATTAAATAGTCTTCTTCTTTTAGATTTTCAGAATAAGATGCAAATGTTTCTACAATATGGTCCATACTTTTAAAGAAATCTAGATGATCTTCATCAATATTTAAAATTATAGCTATACTAGGAAAATATTTTAATATGTTTCCCTTATATTCACAGGCCTCTGTTAAAATACATTCCCTAGACCCAAGTCTTACATTCCCACCAATTTCTTCTAATTGTCCGCCTAATAGAATAGTAGGATTTATATCAGTATTATTTAATATGCTTGATAACATACTAGTTGTAGTAGTTTTCCCATGAGTACCAGAAACAGCTATTGAGTCTGTGTAATTTTTCATAAGGGCACCTAGAAAAGTTGCTCTATCAATAATATCTATTCCTCTATTTTTTGCCTCTAAGAGTTCAATATTATCAGTTGAAATTGCATCTGTATATACTATTAAATCGAAATCTTCACTGATATTATCCTGTTTATGTCCAATGAAAACCTCAGCCCCTAAATCCCTCAGTCTTTTTACAATTTTACTATCCTTTGAATCAGAACCACTAACTTTATGACTATTTGTTAAAAGTATTTCAGCTAAACCACTCATGGAAATACCTCCAATACCTACAAAGTGAATATTAGTATATTTATTTGAATCCATATTAAATTCGAACATTTAAATCCCCCTATATATTAAACAAAGTTTAAGAAAATCTTAAAAACTATTTTTAAAACTCTTATTATCATTCATCCTGATAAATTATATCATAGTAACAGAAAAATTAAAGGAATATCTTTTAAATCCCAATAAATAGAAGAAAGCTTGAATTATTAGAAAATTTAGAAAAAAGAGTAGAACAAGTTAGTAAAATAGTGTATTATATATGTAATGATGACAGTTAATTACTTTACAGAGAGGGTGGATTAAATGAAAATAACAGATGTAAGAATCAGAAAAACTTACGAAGAAGGTAAAATGAAGGCAATAGTATCAGTAACTTTTAATGATCAATTTGTAGTTCATGATATTAAAGTTATTGATGGAGAGAATGGATTGTTTATAGCAATGCCTAGTAGGAAAATAGGAGAAGGAGAATTTAGAGATATTGCACATCCTATTAACAGGGAAACAAGAGAGATGATACAAGAAGCTGTTTTTACAGAATATGAGAAAGAGCTGGAAGAAGAAGCTGAAGATGTTGACCTAGAAGAAGATGACCTAGAAGAAGTAGAGCATTCAGAAATTGAATATTTAGATTAATACAGAAGAAAAAAGAAGTTCTCCAGAACTTCTTTTTTCTTCTGTAAGGTAAAAACAAAATCATATGATATAATTTATTGGGGATACAAATTAATTAGATTTTAAAGATTAATATAAATTAAGTTTGGACTTATTTTAAAAATGAGTTAAAATGAATATGAAAGTAAAAAGGAAGAAGAGGTGTTTGTTAATATGAATATATCTATTATATTAGCAGCAGGTGAAGGGACAAGGATGAAATCCCAGAAATCTAAAGTATTACATGAAGTGTGTAATAAACCAATACTAGAATATGTAGTTGATTCAAGTAAAGGTGCTGATATTAAAAAAAATATAATAGTTGTAGGTGATAATGAGTCATCAATAAAAGAGAAGTTTGAAAATAAAAAACTTATTTTTAAAAGACAGCCAATTGGCAAAGATAAACCCTATGGTACAGGATATGCAGTTATGCAAGCTGTAGATGAGATAGAGGATTCTAGTACAGTTTTAATATTATATGGTGATACCCCTTTAATAAGGGAAGAAACAATAGAAGAGCTTATGGATTTTCACAAAGAACAGGGTTTAGATGCTACCGTTTTAACTGCATCATTGGAAAATCCAACAGGTTATGGTAGAATAGTTCGAGCAGAGGATGGGTCTGTAATTAAAATAGTTGAAGAAAGAGATGCATCTGAATTGGAAAAAGAGATAAAAGAGATTAATTCAGGAATTTATTGTTTTAATGGAAAGCTTTTAAAAGATTCTCTTAATGAAATTAATAATAATAATGCACAAAATGAATATTATGTGACAGATGTTATTGAAATTATAAAAAATAAAGGGTATTCTGTAGGTGGTCATAAGATAGAGGATCCGAATGAAATATATGGAGTTAATTCTAGATTACAATTGGCATCATGTGAAAAAATTATGAGAGAAAGAATCAATGAGAAACATATGGAAAATGGAGTTACTCTTATAGACCCAGACAGTACTTATATAGATGGGGATGTAGAAATAGGTCAAGATAGTATAATTTATCCAGGAGTTATAATTGAAGGAAATTCAAGAATTGGTAAAAATTGTATTATAAGACAGAATACAAGGATATACAAGAGTGATATTGGAGATAATGTCTATATTGAATCCTCTACAATAGAAGAGAGTTTAATTGAAGAGAATTCTGATATAGGACCATATACCCATATAAGACCTAATTCTAAGATTAGAAAAAATGTTAAATTAGGCAATTTTGTTGAGATAAAAAATTCTGAAATTGGAGAAGGCACAAAAGCATCACATTTAGCCTATGTTGGAGATTCGGATATAGGTAAAGATGTTAATATTGGTTGTGGAGTTGTTTTTGTAAACTATGATGGAAAAGACAAATTCAGAAGTGTAGTTGAGGATAATGTTTTTATAGGATGCAATTCTAATATTATATCACCAGTATATATTGAAAAGTGGGCCTATATTGCAGCAGGATCAACTATAACAGATAGGGTTAAGGAAAATGATTTGGCTATTGCAAGGTCAAGACAAGAAAACAAAGAAGATTGGGTAACAATAAAAAAATTTCGTTAAAATAATAGGGGGATAAGAATGAATCTATGTCAAGGTGATATCAAAATAATAACAGGTAATTCTAATAGAAAACTGGCAGAAGATATATGTAAGGAAATTGGAGTAGAGCTGGGAAATTGTGAAGTTGGAAAATTTAGTGATGAAGAAATTTATGTTGATATAGCTGAAACCGTTAGAGGACTTGATATTTTTATAATACAATCTACAAGTATGCCAGTTAATGAGAGTTTAATGGAACTATTAATAATGATAGATGCAGTAAAAAGGGCTTCTGCAGGTAGAATAAATGCAGTTATCCCATATTATGGATATGCTAGACAGGATAGAAAAGCAAAAGCTAGAGAACCTATAACTGCAAAATTAGTTGCAGACCTTCTAGAAAAAGCTGGAGCAGATAGAGTTGTAACAATGGATTTACATGCATCACAAATTCAAGGTTTCTTTGATAAGCCAGTAGATCATTTATCTGGAATGACCACATTAGCTGAATGTTTTAAAGATAAAATAAATAAGGATGCAGTTGTAGTTTCTCCAGATGTAGGTGGAGTAAGACGTGCTAGAACATTTGCAAATATATTGGATTTACCAATAGCTATAATAGAAAAGAGAAGACCTAAAGCAAATGTTGCTGAAGTAATGAATGTTATTGGAGATATTGAGGGGAAAGATGTTATATTAATAGATGATATAGTTGACACTGCTGGAACAATTACAACTGCAGCAAATGTTTTGAAAGAATTTGGTGCAAATAGAGTTATGGCAGCAGCAACACATGCAGTATTATCAGGACCAGCTATAGAGAGAATAGAAAAGTCAGCCATAGAAAAATTTGTGGTTTTAGATACTATACCTTTGACAGAGGAAAAAAAGATAGACAAAATAGAAGTAGCATCTGTGGCAAAAATATTTGGAGAAGCAATAAAAAGGATACACAATAATAAATCAGTAAGTAAATTGTTTGAATAATGGAGTTGATTTTTTGTATTTGATAGTTGGACTTGGAAATCCTGGTAAGGAATATAAAGAAACTAGACATAATGTGGGATTTGATGCAATAGATTTTCTTGGAAAAAGAAATTTTATAAATATAGATAAAGTGAAATTTAACGCTGTATATGGAGAAGGTAATATATCTGGGAAAAAAGTATTTTTGATTAAACCAACCACATATATGAATTTAAGTGGTGAAGCTATAAGGGAGTTTGCAAATTATTATAAAATAGAAACTGAGAATATAATAGTATTAGCAGATGATATAGATATACCATTTAGTTGTGTTAGAATAAGAAGAAATGGCAGTGGTGGTTCTCATAATGGACTAAAATCTGTAGTTAAATCACTGGGAACAAAAGAATTTCCTAGAATTAAAATAGGTGTAGGACAAAAAGATCCTAGACAGAGTTTAGTGTCTTTTGTAATGGGAAAATTTTCTAAAGATGAAAGAATGGATATAGATTCAGCAATAGAGATATCTGTTTTAGCTACGGAAACGATTATAAAAAATGGGATAGAAGAGTCTATGAATAAATATAATAACCATATAATTAGAGCCCAGGATTAAACCTGGGCTATAGGTTTTTATAGAGGAGAGAAATGGATGAATTTTTTAATAGATCCACTAAAGAAAATGGATTCGTATAAGAGATTATTACAATCCATAGAAGAGAAAAAAGATCCAATTAGAACACATGGGATTTTAACAGAAAACACAGGTCATATAATATATGGTCTTAAAAATCATGTAAAAAAGCAAAATCTAGTTTTGACTTATGATGAAAAGAGAGCTAGAAATTTATATGATGATATAGTTAATTTGGGAGGCGAACAGGTCTATTTGTTTCCTGAAAAAGAATATATCCTTTATGATGTGGATGCACATAGTAACGAGGATAATAATAGAAGATTAGAAGTTATATCTAAATTAAATCGAGATGAAGATATCATAGTGGTGGCATCTGTACATGCTATATTGGATAAAATTATTTCTAAAGAAGTGTTTCAGAATATGACAAAGAAAATATCCATTGGAGATGAAGTGGACTTAGAGGAGATAAAACAACTTTTAATCTTAAGTGGTTATGAAAGAGTTCCTATGGTTGAAGGAATAGGGCAGTTCAGTTTAAGAGGGGGTATCTTAGACTTCTTTCCATCGGATATTAAAAATCCTATTAGAATTGAGTTTTTCGACATAGAAGTAGACTCTATAAGAAGTTTTGATATTATAGATCAACGATCAATAGAAACTTTAGATAAAGCCTATATTATGCCAATAAAAGAAATCTTAATATTAGATCAATATAGAGAAGAAATAATAAAAAAAATAGAAGATGACTTGTCTGATATAGAGGAGAAAAATATATCAGAAGAAGAAAAAGAAGTGATGAAAGATAAATTTACTAATTTAAAAAATAATGTTTCAGAAAATATATATATTGGGAATAGAGAAATTTTAATACCTTATATACCAGAGAAGTTTTTATCCTCTATTATTAGTTATTTTAAAGAGGATGGATTGGTCTATGTAGATGAGCCAAAGAGAATAGAGGAGAATATAGAAGGCTTTTTTAGAAATTATGAGATTAAATTTGAAAATTTATTTGAAAATGGAGAGTTACTAGAGAGACATCTTCATATATTCCATGAATATGAAAATATTAAGCAGGATATATTTAAGAGAATTTACATTGAAAATTCAGCATTATTAACCAATAGTAGTAAATTAAAGCCTAAAAGTCTAATTAAATTTACCTCAAAGGGAACACAGTCCTATCATAAAAAAATGGAAATTTTAAAATCAGAATTAAACTATTATAGAGAAGAAAATTATAAGATAGTAATAATGTCTGGTACAGAGGATAGGGGTAAAAGATTAAAACAGCTATTAATGGAAGAGGATATAAATGCTGAAATAAAAAGCTCCTATGATTCTAAGCTTGAAGATTCACAAATAGTTATAATTAAAGGAAGTCTTCAAGGAGGATTTGAATATCCAGAGGAAAAATTTGTCCTAATAAATGATAAGGATATATTTGGTGCAGGTAAAAGAAAGAAAAGAAGAAAAAAAAGAGATGGTAAAAAAATCCTCAGCTTTACAGATTTAAAAACTGGAGATTATATAGTTCATGAAAACCATGGTATTGGAAGATATGATGGAGTTGAACAACTGGATATACAAGGTGTTAAAAAAGACTATTTAAATATTAAATATCGTGATGGGGATAGATTATATGTTCCAATAGATCAAATGAATTTAATACAAAAATATATTGGATCAGACAGTATAAATCCAAAAGTCAACAAACTATCCAGTGCTGAATGGGCTAAGACCAAACAAAAAGCTATGAAAGCCGTTGAGGATATGGCTGAAGAGCTTTTAGAATTATATGCAAAAAGAGAAGATGGAGAAGGATTTAAATTTTCACAGGACAGTACATGGCAAAGACAATTTGAAGATCTGTTTCCTCATGAAGAAACAGAAGGTCAATTAGAGTCTATAGAAGAGATAAAGACAGATATGCAGAGCAATAAACCTATGGACAGATTATTGTGTGGAGATGTTGGATATGGTAAAACTGAAGTTGCACTACGTGCAGCTTTCAAAGCAGTATTAGATGGAAAACAGGTAGCCTTTTTAGTACCTACAACTATATTAGCCCAACAACACTATAATACTATAAGAGAGAGATTTTCTAAGTTTCCAGTTGAAATTGCTGTCTTGAGTAGATTTAGAACAGCGGCTGAACAAAAGAGAGATCTAGCTAAAATAAGAGCGGGGGTTGTGGATATTGTAGTTGGCACTCATAGAATACTATCAAAAGATTTAAGATTTAAAGATTTAGGACTTTTAATAGTTGATGAGGAGCAAAGATTTGGCGTTAAACACAAAGAGGCTTTAAAACAATTTAAAGAGTCCATAGATGTATTGACGCTAACTGCAACACCTATACCTAGAACACTTCATATGTCACTTTCGGGAATTAGAGATATGTCTGTGTTAGAAGAACCACCAGAAGAGAGATATCCAGTTCAAACTTATGTAGTTGAGTTTAATGAGCAAATGATAAGAGA
>JARIDA010000064.1 GCA_029257065.1 Tissierellaceae bacterium
GCTTGTTACTAGAATATTATGAATAGAAAAAGATCTCTTACGGATTGTCGCCTTCAATAACCTCTAAATTCAAAAAAAGAGAGGGAAAGTAGCTTGAATTTATATATTTATAAAAAAATTAAGGATAAGATCATCTTAAGTAACTAAAAGTTAGTTTGTTTTCTAAATATATTAAAAATGGGCATAGGAAATTAGCCTTTAAAGAAAGGCTAAAAAGCAAATATTAAATTATTAATAGTTTAATCCTATTAATCTTATGAAACTCTTTCATAGGTATGATATAAGCCATTAAGTACTGGAGTGGATTTTAATTTAAAATTTTCTATATCCACAGGGATGTATTCTGGTTTAGGAATAGGAGTTTTACAGTCTATACCTTGATGTGTTCTATGGGTATTGTAATAATCATTAACATATTCATCTAATAATCTTTCAAGATGTATCTCATTTATAGGAATTAGATGATCTAACAATTCTCTTCTTAGAGTACCTATGACTCTTTCTGCATATGGATTCTGCCAAGGTGATCTTACTGATGTTGCTTTAGACTCTATTCCTGCATCTGCTAGAAAGTCTTGGAATACTTTAGAATTAAATACAGGGTCATTATCATGTATTAAATATTTAGGACTCTTATCATAGGGTGTAGCATTTCTAAACTGCTGCTTAAGCCAGAACATATTAGGATTTTGAGTAACAGCGAAATGAACTATTTCACGGTTAGAATGCTTTATAATAACTAATACATATAAAATATTAAATGTCAGAGTTGATGTAGTAAAAAAATCAGTAGCCCAAATATCCGGGGAATGATTATCTAGAAATGTAGACCAAGTCTGTCTACTTTTATAACTAGTAGGTCCTAATTTATCAGGAAGATACTTAGCAATAGTATTAGGAGCAGGTGGGTTCTTAAGCCCCTGTATAGCCAGTAATTCGTGAATCTTCTCTGGTGAAAAAAATGGGTTATCATCATGAATCATTAATATCTTCTCAATCACCTCATCAGATATAGGAGGCCTCCCACCTTTATTAGATATTCTTCTCCATCTCCACTTACGAATTTTATCATGCCAACTGATCACAGTAGCAGGTACAACGAGAATCAAATTTTCTTTCCAATTGTTTTTATGCTTGGAAAGAAGAACCCAGAGTTGCCTAAAAGCTAAAGTAGAATTAGGTTTTGTAATCTTTTTTGATTTAATATCATCATGAACTAAGGCAAGTTGACTTCGAAGTTCAAGAATCTCTAACTGCAATTCTAATCTCGATTTAAAGCTAGAACAGAAAAAACACCATAAATTATTCATCCATTCTTTTAAATATAAATAAGTAGACTTAAACATATTATCTCTCCTTAATTTTTTAGATATAATTATAGCATAGCTAACTATAAAATCAAAAAAGTGTATAGCTCTTTCTCTTAGCTTATAGCAAATTCAAATTATTGATAATTAAAGTATAAGAGGCTCTATATCAACTGATCTAAGCTATGTTTTGTTGAAGCAAATAAGTTATTTTGATATACTAAATTAAGAATGTGACTATTATAACAAGAAGGAGGAATTTAAAATGAAAGTTAGAAATAAATTTCTACTGATCATTTTATGCTTTTTATTATTAACACAGACTTTTATGATTTCAAATCAAGAAGTAAATGCTGTAAAAAAGGATGATCAGGAAATAGAAAGGTTATTAAAAGAAAAAGTAAACTTTGTTAATCCCATTGATGCATTTACATTGTATTCATTTATGAACTATACTGGTTATGATCAAGAAAACCATACAAAGTTTCATACAGTAAGAGAATCAGTACGAGAAGACTTAAAGAATATGGATATAAATATATCTGAACCCAATTATTTTAAAGACTTTGACTCTGGAAGCTATACAATGCTAGAGGCAGATATGTCAACATTTATTGGCTGGTTAGGGAGTCCACCTAATTTTACAATCGATCCTAAGATGGAAGAAGCATTAGGAGCATATGTACATAGAGACTTATCTAACTTAGATGAAAGATTAACAGAATTCTATAAAGAAGCTGAAATAGAAAAACTATATAAAAAATATAAACCAAGCTATGATGATGTAATTGAGAAAAATAAAGATGAAGTTTACCAAGCTTTAATAAAAACAGTAAAAGATTTTAATTTAGATATAAGAGAAATGAGAGATTTCGATATCTTTGTTAACTTGCTAGATATGAATTGGAGAGGGTATATGTTTGATAGAGTAAATATAGATCCCAATACAAAGAAAGCTTATTTATTACAGATAGGACCCACTCCTAATAATGATATAAATATACATAATATAGTTCATGAATTTAGTCATATATTCGAGGTTCCTATAATAAGAGATAAGCCAGAGGAATTTAAAAAGCTAAATCTAGCACTAACATATGAATATGGTAATTCTTCAAATCAAGATTATCCTACTTGGGATAAAATAGTAGATGAATCTATTGTAAGAGCAATGACTATTTGGGTAATGGATGGAAACAGAAATGATATTATGAATGAGATGAGCCAAGGTTTTATAATGACAGAATATATCTATGATAGAATTGATGATTTTGATAAAAATCCAGATTTGAAATTTGAAGATTGGATTTTATCAATTATGAATGATTATGCAGAAAAAATCCATGATTTCGGAGATTTAAATAATGGAGACTATGATGCAGGATATGAAACTGGCTATGAAGATGGATATGCGGAAGGATACATAGAAGGAGAAAATAAGAATATAAATAATAAAGATCATTATGGATGGATAAAATTACCCAGTGTTAAAGATATATCCTTAGATAAAAAATGGTCTATCAATTTTAATAGATCATTTGATGTTAATGAGATTGCTTCTATAAGTATAGTGAGAGATAATACATTTATTGCCAGTGAAATAATTTTAGAACCAGAAAATAGCAGGATAATAGTGAATCCAATAAATCCATATAAAAAGAATACCCCATACTCATTAAAAATAGTTTTAAATAATGGCAATAAATACATAATGGATTTTATTACTTCTAATTAAATTAGAGAGAATATATTAGGAACTGAATGTTAGAAGATTAAAAAACTAGAGGGGGAAGATATGAAGAAAAAAGGAACTTATATTATACTTGTACTATTAATCACATTAGGATTAACTGCTTGTGGTCCTAGCTATGAGGCCAAGCTTGAGGAAGCGAAAGATTTGACTGAGGAAGAGGACTATCTAGGAGCAGAAGCTATTTACTTAGAACTTATAGAA
>JARIDA010000127.1 GCA_029257065.1 Tissierellaceae bacterium
ATCCGTTCAAAATTAGGTGCAATTCAAAATAGATTAGAATCCACCATATCTAATGTGGATAATACGGCTGAAAATTTAACTGCTGCAAAATCTAGAATAGAAGATGTGGATATGGCTTTAGAGATGAGTAATTTCACAAAATATCAAATACTACAACAGGCAAGTACATCTATGTTAGGTGAAGCTAATAGTCTTCCACAATCAGTGCTGCAACTATTACAAGGATAGGTGTTTAAATGGAGAATATGAGTTTAGAAAAAAGGATATTAGGGACAAATGATTGGGGGCTTTTAGGAATTTTAAATGAAGCTCTCATAGATGGGATGAAAGAGTCCAAAATAGCTATAGATGAAGAGAATTATAGTAAGTTAAATGATTTGAATAATCTTATCAGAGATATATTAGCAGAACTTATAATATTATTTAGAAATGAAAATGAAGCATCTAGAAATCTTAGAGAATTGTATTTATTTGTAAATAAATTAATAACCAAGGGAGAGAATAATAAGGACAAGACCTTTTTCCATCAAGGAATTCAAATAATTGAACCTATATTAGGATCTTTCAAAGAGAGAGCAGTGGAGGAAGAGGGAAAAATTGTCTCAGGTTTGACCTATGGAGAAAGTGACCTAATGGAGAGTAAAACTGAATCCAGTAGAACTTTTCAGGTGTAAAAGAGAAAATACTCCCTATGTATTTATAAAAAACTTGCATAAGAGCATTTCTAGTGGTACGATATTCAGAGAAAATTAAGAGGAAAAATTGAAATCGAGAGGGGAATGTAATGTGCAAGAGAACAGAGAAAGAGCAGTTACTTCTAATGTTAAAGAGACAGTGGAATTAAGTGGTTTAAAGAAAACAGTATTAGCATTGCAACATTTAATAGCCATGTTTGGAGCCACAGTTCTAGTACCAATACTAACAGGACTAAATCCAGCAGTTGCACTTTTCTCAGCAGGGATTGGAACACTAATATTTCATTTATGTACTAAGGGAAAGGTTCCAGTATTTCTAGGTTCGTCTTTTGCCTTTATTCCAGCAATATTGACAGTGAAAACCCTATATGGTGGAGATTTAAGATATGCTCAAGGAGGGCTTTTTGTTGCAGGAATTATTTATGTAATAGTTTCCTTTTTAGTAAAGAGGATAGGGATGAGGAGAATTTCAAAATACTTAGCTCCTCAAGTTGTAGGACCAATGATCATAGTAATTGGAATGAGTATGATACCAACAGCAATTGGCATGGCAGGACAAAATTTCCTAATAGCTGGTATTACACTAGCTATAGCATTAATGGTCAATTTTAGAGCTAGAGGATTTGTAAAGCAATTGGGAATACTTATAGCTGTGTTAATAGGATATTTACTGTCCTATAGATATGGATTAGTAGATATAGAACCTATAATATCAGCTTCACTTTTTGCAATACCAGACTTTACACTTCCTAAATTTGATCTAGGTGCCATAGCGGTTATAGCACCAGTGATTATTGCAGTGTTTATGGAGCATTTAGGAGACATAACCACAAATTCACAGGTAGTGGGAGAGGATTTTATAAAAGATCCAGGAATTAATAGAACACTACTGGGAGATGGTTTAGCAACCATAGTAGCTTCCCTAATAGGGGGACCTGCTAATACAACATATGGTGAGAATACAGGAGTTTTAGCATTGACCAAAAACTATGACCCATCCATATTAAGACTGGCAGCAGTATTTGCCATGCTATTAGCATTTATATCTAAAGTGGGTGCAGTATTAGCAAGTATTCCTAATGCAGTAATGGGAGGAATATCTCTTATGTTGTTTTCTATGATAGCCTTAATAGGTGTGAAAACTATAAAAAATCAAAAAGTTCAATTTAACTGGAAAAATATAATAATAATGGGAACAATAATAGTTGTGGGAATAGGATCAGGAATATTAGAATCAGAATTTGGAATAAGTATAGGAATACCGATAAGCCAAAATGTTAAAATAACTGGTTTAAGTCTTGCAGCTATATTGGGAATAACATTAAATGTAATATTAAATAAGGAATAATAAAAAGGGTTAAATTCTTTCAGAATTTAACCCTTTTTTAATCAAATTTTAAATGGTTCTTATAATAAATCTTCTCATAGTGTTTAGGACTAGATAAAATATGAAAGTTGATTCTAGATTCCTCTCCTCTAGAAAGAGAAAAGTCATTATAAATATTATTTAATTCAGAATGGAAAATAGAACCTGGTTTATGAATAGGTATTTCTATAATATCTTCTAAATCTCTATTGGCCAGACCTTTATTAAATACATTTATCTTGGTTTCTACATTTTTATTTCGCCCAAAAAATCTTCCATTAGGATTATTATAGAAATCTCCATTTATAATATATTCAATATTTCCATCAATATCTAAATGTTGAAAGATTTGTCCATGAAAAAGTTTGGATTTACCATCTTCTTTACTATTCACATGTGTATAGATAATTCTTATAGGTTTTTCACTTTCATTATCAATCAGACAGTAAAAAGAGATTTTTGGCTTAAAAGAATTAGAAACTTCTATTTGAGAATGTATAACTTTGAATTTACTATCTTCATCCTCAGAAAGTTTGTGTAAATGATTTTTGAAATTTGTAGTAATCCCATCTATTTTAATGAGTTCAGATAAAAATTGATTATAATTCAGACTTTCTGAAACCACAAATTGCTTATCCTCCAATTGCATATAAGAGTCATCCTTACAAGCTATTAGGGGAAAAGATAAAATTGTTATTAAAGTAATTAGAGTATAAATATTGCGCTTTACCATTTAAAAAACCTCCTAATTCAATTATAACAAAAAAGATAAGGCTAAAAGTTAAGAATTAGATACAAAAAAGTCATTAATATCTTTAGATATTAATGACTTTTTTAAATATGTATCGTGCGACTTAGCTTTGTCATATCCACTCCAAGCGTTACCTAAACAGTTAACTCGGACCAGGTTTCCCCGCGGCACACTGGAAGTATCACTTATTGCTGCTTCCTTCCGGACCTGACAAGGTTCATGAGTTCCAATTGCGCAGGACCCAATCGTCAACATCACTTATTTAGGGCAGACCTTACAGTGGAATGCCGAGGCTAAGATCAATCCTACTATAGCGGATTGTAGGTTACAGGGTGCCGCTAACTCCCCATCTAGCACGAAATTTTTCTACTGGCGGAGGGCAAGAGATTCGAACTCTCGAAACGCGTAAACGCTTACCCGCTTTCCAGGCGAGCGCCTTCAACCAACTCGGCCAACCCTCCAAATTTAATCTACCAAAACTAATTATACATAAGATGGCAGATAAAGTCAAATAAAATCAATATATAGTCCATTTCTATTCACCAATAAAATGATTAAGGGGAAAAACAGGAGTAATTAAATACTAGTTGGCTATAAATCAAGGCTTATTGGGATTAATAATTGTAAGCTATGAAGATTTAGGATATAATAATGTTTGTAGACTTAAAGAAAATTTAGATTGTAGGTGAATAAATGTATCAAGCACTATATAGACGTTATAGACCTATGCAATTTGATGATGTTTTAGGACAGGATCATATTGTAAGCACCTTGAAAAATCAAATAGAGAATAATAATATAGGACATGCCTATTTATTTTCTGGAACTAGGGGAACGGGAAAAACTTCAACAGCAAAAATATTTTCAAGAGCTGTAAGTTGTTTAGAACCAGTTGACAGTAATCCCTGTAATAAATGTGAAATTTGTAAGGGAATATTGGATGGAAGCATAATGGATGTTGTGGAAATGGATGCTGCCAGTAATAGAGGAGTTAACGACATAAGAGAATTAAGGGACAGAGTAGTTTACCCTCCTTCCTATGCTAAATATAAAGTGTATATTATAGATGAGGTCCATATGTTGACACAGGAAGCTTTTAATGCCCTACTTAAAACATTGGAAGAACCTCCAAGACATTTAATATTTATCTTAGCAACAACAGAGCCAGAGAGAATTCCACAGACCATATTATCCAGATGTCAAAGATTTGACTTTAAAAGAATTGGCAGTAAAGATA
>JARIDA010000016.1 GCA_029257065.1 Tissierellaceae bacterium
GAATTAATTAGACAAAAGGAATTGGTCTACGCCTATCAAGGAGATGAGGTAAAGGATACTATGATAAGCGGTGATGCTGCTATGGCTGTAGTTTGGTCAGGAGATGCGGTTGCTATGATACAGGAGAATGCAGATTTAAGATATATAATTCCAAAAGAAGGTACTAATTTGTGGTTCGATAGTTTGGCTATTCCAAAAAATGCACAAAATAAAGAAAATGCAGAAAAATTAATAGATTTTCTATCTAGACCAGATATAGCTGCAAAAAATGTGGACTATATAGGATACTCAACTCCTATAAGTAAAGCAAGAGATTTACTGTCTGAAGATCAAAGGTCATCTAAAACCAGTTATCCAGATAAGGATGTATTGGAAAATACTGAAATATTTAAAGATCCAAAAGATATAATAAGACTTTACGATGAACTTTGGACAGATTTAATGTCTTATTAATATAAAATTATCTATAAAAATATTGAAATAGGGTAATTATAATTTAGAAAGAAAATAGAGGAGTGAATAATATGATAAATGTAAAATATTTAGTAATAGGAAATGGTATGGCAGGCTTATCAGCTATAAAGGAAATAAGAAAAAATGATAAAGAAGGAACCATAACAGTTGTAACAAATGAGCCTTATCACACTTATTTTAGAGTTAAATTAACAGAACTTATATGTGAAGACTATGAAGAAAAGGATTTATTATTAAACTCTCCTGAGTGGTATGAGGAGAATAATATAGATGTAAGATTAAGAAAAATTGTAGAAAAAATTGATTATGAAAATAGAGTTGCCCTATTAGATAATGGTGAAGAAATAAAATATAAAAAATTATTATTAGCAACAGGTAGTAGGCCATTTATTCCACCAATAACTGGAAATTTCAAGAAAGGTTTTTTTGCCCTTAGAAATTTAAAAGATCTAAGTTTTATACAAGATTATTTGGAAGATAGAAGAAAAGTAGCAGTTATAGGAGGTGGGCTTTTAGGACTTGAAGCCGCATGGTCATTAAAGGAGTTAGGGAAAGAAGTGAGTATTATAGAATTCGCGCCACATCTTTTGAGTAGACAATTAGATGAAGAATTTTCAATTAAATTGGAAGAAAAATTAAAAAAAGAAGGGTTTAATATATATTTAGATACTGCTGCAGAAGAAGTTTTGGGAGATGACAATAGAACAGATGGATTAAGATTAAGTACAGGAGAGACTTTAGAGACGGATGCAGTACTAATATCATCAGGAGTGAGACCAGATTTAGATTTAGTTATAGATAGTGTGGTGGAAAATGAAAGAGGGATTAAAGTTAATAATAAACTAGAGACAAATATAGATGAAGTTTATGCTGCTGGAGATGTGGCACAAATAGGAGAAACTGTATTAGGCCTTTGGACAGCTGCTAATGAACAAGGTAAAATAGCGGGAGCTAATATGTCTGGAGGGAATGAGGAATATGATATCCCCAAATTATTTGCCTCACTAAATATAGGTGATATTAAATTGTTTTCAGCAGGTCAAATTTCAGATGTGGATAAAGTATACGAATATGAAAATGATAAAACTCATAATAAAATATTTGTGAAAAATGGAAAAATTGTTGGAAGTATTTTATTTGGAGATACTAAAGAAATGGGGAAATATAGAAGAGCAGTTTTTGGGAAAGAGAGTATAGCAGATTTTATAAAAGAGAACAATTTAAAAGAATTAGGATAATTTATCTAATTCTAATATTATAAAAATTAGGAGGTTATTTTTTGAATATCAAATTTCATGGTGCAGCCAAAATGGTAACAGGATCTAATTTTTTAATAGAAACAAAGAATTATAAAATATTAATTGATTGTGGACTTTTTCAAGGGAATAAAGCTGTAGAAAGAATGAATGAAGATGATTTTCCATATATTCCTTCAGAGATAGATTTTTTAATATTAACACATGCTCATATAGATCACAGTGGTAGAATACCTAAATTGGTAAAGGAAGGATTTACAGGGAGAATATTCTGTACAAATCCAACATATGATTTAGCCAAAATAATGTTAAAAGATAGTGCACATATTCAAGAGTCAGATGCAGAATGGGAGAATAAAAGGAGAGAAAGAGCTGGAAAAGAATTAGTAACTCCACTTTATACAAAAAGAGATGCAGAAAATAGTTTGAATTATTTTGAACCTTATTTTTTAGATCAAAAAATAAAAGTTAATGAGAATATAACAATTAGATTTAAAGATGCAGGACATATATTAGGTTCAGCAATAGTTGAGTTGTGGATTGTGGAAGATGAAAGAGTGACGAAACTTGTTTTTTCTGGAGACTTGGGAGTAAAAGGGAGACCTATATTAAATGATCCAGAATTTATACAAGAAGCAGATTATTTAATAGTGGAATCCACATATGGTAATTCTCTCCATGACTCTTATAAGGGAAGTATTGAAGATTTAATAGAGATAATAGATACCACTGCTTTAAGAGGAGGCACTGTTATAATACCTTCCTTTGCTGTTGGAAGAACTCAAGAATTAATATATAAGTTAAATGAATATTACGAATATAAAGATGTGGAAGAGCATATGAGAATTCCCATATATATAGATAGTCCAATGGCAGTTGAAGCTACGAAAGCATTTCAAAAAAATTCAAGTAGCTTTAACAATGAAGCTAGGGACCTAATATTGTCTGGTGATAATCCATTTGAATTTAAAAACTTGAGATATATAGAGTCTCAAGAAGAGTCCAAATTATTAAATAAATACGAATTTCCCAAAGTCATTATATCAGCCAGTGGCATGGCAACTGGAGGTAGAATACTTCACCATTTAAAACATAATTTGTGGAATTATAAGAATAGCCTAGTATTTGTTGGATATCAAGCAGAAGGTACATTAGGTAGAAACATATTGGATGGGGCACGAAAAGTAAAATTGTTAGGGGAAGATATTGGAGTTGCCCTTCAGGTTCATAATTTAGAAGGTTTTTCTGCCCATGCAGACAAGGAAGGAATATTAAATTGGATTAATGGATTTACTAAAAAGCCTAAAGAGATATTTATTGTACATGGAGAAATAGAGGCTTCAACAGAGTTAGCTGAATCAATAAAGGAAAGATTCAATATTAAAACAACTATACCAGAGTTAGATGATAAATTTAAAATAAATGGTAATAAAACTATATTGTCTGAAGGTGGAAAACCAATAACTAAAAGATTGAAAAGAGATATTGAGAAAGAATTGGATGAAATTAATAAACAATTTAATGCATTTATAGATAGGGAAGATGAAATACTAGAAGATAAAATTCTTAGCAAAGAATATGATGTCATTAAAAACAATTTAATAGAACTGCAGCATGCACTAATGGATTTGAATATGATTATTGGAAAGTAGCTAGGAGGAAAGTATGAATATACCTAAATCAATAAATTTGGCAAATAAGAACACTAAGATTGAAAAGTTAAAGATTAGTGATGAATTTAAAAGTAAAAATATATATATTAAAAGAGATGATCAAACAGGAATAGAAATTTCAGGAAATAAAATAAGAAAACTTGAGTTTTCTGTTCAGGAAGCTTTAGATCAGGG